>JAGPDF010000035.1 GCA_018057705.1 Thermoanaerobaculia bacterium
TTCCGCCGCGACCTCGCCATCTATCTGCGCGCCCTCGCGACGCTCCTCGTCGCCCTCGTCGCCTACACCAACCTCAAGTGCCGCCTGCTGCTCTTCCATCCCCAGCTCTTCGACCGCATCTTCTGGAATCTCGACGACCTGCTGCACATGGGCGGCGGCGATTTCGTCGCCTGGGTCACGAGTCTCCACTCGCCGCCGCGCACCGACCTGCTCCAGAGCGTCTATTTCTATGCCTGGGCGGCGCTCGCCCTGCCCCTCGCCGTCGCCATGGCGCGCTCCGGCGCCGCGCTGGTTCGCCGGGCGCTCGCCGCCCTGGCGCTGTGCTACATCGTGGGGGTCTTCGTCTATCTGGCGTTCCCGAGCCTCGGCCCGGCCCTCGTCGAGAGCGGGCGCTACGCCGCGCTCTCCGGTTCGCACGCCTTCGAGCTGCAGCAGTCGATGCTCAAAGCGCTGCGCTATACCGTGCAGAACCCGCAGGCGCCCGCCGCACCGTTCTTCGGGCTCGCCGCTTTCCCGAGTCTCCACCTCGCGACCACCGCGCTCGGCCTCATCGTCGCCTGGCGCGTCTGGCGGCCGCTCCTCGTCCTGCTCGTGCCGTGGAACCTCGCCATCGCCGCGAGCGCCGTCTACTTCGGCTGGCACTACGCGCTCGACATCTACCCCGGCCTGGCGCTCGCCGCGCTCGGCTGGTGGGCGGCCGGACGACTCCTGCCGTCGCCCGCTGCACCGGCCGCCCCCGCGCCCCCCGCCACTCCCGGCGCCGCCGGGATCGGCTGAAGGCTCCGTCCGGTCCCCCGCTTCCGCTGCACCAGAGAGTCGAGATGCCGGCCCTTGCCCGGCGTGGGGAGAAGGTACTCGCGCTCGCAGCAAGGGTCCGTCAGGGTCCGATCTCCAGGCGCGCGAGGATCGACCGGCTCGTATCATTCGCCCCCGGGGCCGCCGGAATCTTCGATGCGACTGGGGAGCGGTGGCGCTGCGCCGGCAAGCTGCCAGCGCGACTCTCCTTCGCGCAGGAATCCGAGCCTCGGGAACAGGTCGGCGATGACCTCGTTCTTCTGCGTAGGGTGGAAGGCAGCGGAGATCCCTGACAGATTTCGCTCCTGGCAGTGCTCGAGCAGGCGGTTGCGTATGAACTCCTCGGCACCGCGCGAAAAGACCCGGCAGCTCATCGTCCAGTTCAGGAGCACGAGCCGATCGCCGGCATACTCGGCGATGACGCACGACACGAGGCCGTGATCGACAAACCTGTCCCGGAGACGGAAGGCGAAGAGTGCGTGTGTCGGAGAGGCAAGGAATCGCTCGAGATCGGCGCGCTGGAACCGGGCGGTGGTCGTGTTGAACTGGTTCGTCTTGGCCTCGAGCTGCGCCAGGCGCTCGAGATCCACGGGCTGCGCGAGGGAGAGATGGCCCTCCATGCGCAGGTCCGCGAGGAAGCTCTCGAGATCCGTGGATGAGGATCGCAGACGCTCGGCGTCCGACCTCGATCTGTACATTTCGGCACGCGCGATGTCCTCCGCCGTGAAAGTGTCACGGTCGAACAGATGGCGCGCTTCCACCTGGTAGGGAAAAAGGGAGGCCGAGCCCTGCAAATGAACGGTCGCGACTTCCGGTAGCTCACGGCGCACGAGCGCGCACTCGGCGGGGTTGTCGTCCACCAGGACGAAAGAGTCGAGGCCGAGATTGAGCTCGGCCGAGATCCTTCGCAGCCCGGAGGCCTTGTCGTCCCAGGAGCAATGAAAGACAGCGAAGTCCGCCTCGCGCAGCGGCATATGCGGGTGCTCACGAAACGGCTGCGCAGCGATTGCCGGGTCGTTCTTGCTGCAGACTGCAAGGATAACGCCGCGCTGCTTCAGGCCGAGGAGATAGCGCGCGAACGACTCGAAGCCTTCACCGGCCGGCGAACCCGGGCCCAGGGCGACCCCGGACAACCCGTCGTCACCGATGACGCCGCCCCAGAGCGTGTTATCCAAGTCGGTGACGAGCACCTTTCGCGTGCGGTTCGCTGCGACCCGAAAGGCGCCCTGCACAAGACGGGCGTAGGAGCCGAGTTGGGAGGGATGAAGCGGCAGTTTCGCCAGATGATAGAGATCCGCCGGGCACCACCTCTCGGAGCCGGCGCGCTGCGCCGCGGCACCGGTTTCCACCCAGGCTACGCGGCCACCCGAGCTCTCCCGGAGGCGCCGGTCGAGCGAGGCCACGAATCCGGGACCGGACGCCGCATGGGCGTTCTCGGCGGCTCCGATGTAAGAGAGATCCGGGAGTTCGAAGGCGTGCTGAAGAATTCGGCAGCGGTGGCGCTCGATGAGCGTCGACCAGAGACCTTCGAGCTCGGCCACCTCCGCGTCGACGACGGACTGGACCTGCGCGCTGGTCGCGGTGGGGAGCGGCATCCTGGGCATGAGCTCCCGCCAGGAGCGCACGAGAAGCACGGTCTGCGGACCGAACCGATGAAGGCCCGATGTCGGATCCAGGATCTCCTGCCGGTAGGCACCAAACGGGCCCTCGTAGACGACGGCGAGCCGGCCCTCCTCCGCCAGGGCGCACCGAAGCGCGGGCAAGAGGAGTCCGGTCGTGCAGCCGCCGATCACAGCCACCCGTTCGACCGCGATCGCCGCGCCGGCGGTGTCGGCCGACAGGTGAGCAAGCAGGTCGCCTGCGGACTTGACGAGGACTGCAGTCCATGTCGCCTCGGCCAGAAGCCGTCGGACGGTGTCGAAGGCGGCGCCGGACTCTCCCGCCTCGAGGGCCCGGCGAGCGCTGCTGAGAGAATCCGTTTCCATGTCGCCCGCGGTGGCGCGCTCCGTTCGGGAACGCCTCAGACGTCGCAACCCTTGGCGCGCAGGATGCGGCGAAAATCACCCACCGTGCTCGCGGACATGAGGTCGTCCGCCGACATCGTGACGCCGAACTCCTCCTCGAGAACTCCGGCGAGCATCACGTGATTCAGGCTGTCCCAGGTCTCGATGCTGCCGGGTCCGTCGGCGTCGGTGAGCTGCTCCGGATCGACGGCAAGTACCCCTGCAATCGCCTTCTCCAAGCGCGGCATGTTGCCTCCCAACGGTTTGCGGCGGCGGCCTGCGGCCCGCTGGAGCTTCCGGCGGCTCGGGACTCGCGCCTCGTCTCGAGGAATATACTCCGTCCCGACCACGAGGCGAACAGGAGGCTCCGTGACGAGTCCGATCGATTTCTTGCGGATGTTCGAAGAGCGCGCGCCGGTGTTCGCCAAGGAGGCGCGGCGCACCTTCGAGGCCGAGCCTGCCTGCTTCGTGGAATTCGCCGCGCCGATGCTCGACTGGGCGGAAGTCGCGCTCGGTGAGGGCTTTGAAGATCGGCTGATCGAAGGCTACTGCGCCCTCGTGCTCGACATCAACCGAGGCCAGGTTGAGTACGAGAGGAGCGGCCACTTCCTCCACAGCAGCTACGAGGCGGTCCACGACGCCACCTACGCCCGCCCTGAGTTCATGGAGAGCTACCACTGGGGTGTCTACACGACGATGTTCGTCTGGCAACATCACCTCGCGCTTTGCGCCTTCTATCGCGACGCCTTTCTGGCGCCGCTCTCACGGCAGGGTGGGAGCGGCTCGATCGTCGACCTCGGGTGCGGCAGCGGGCTCTGGCACTGCCTGGCTCTTCGTCAGCTGCCCGGCTGGTCGGCGGTGGGCGTAGACATCAGCGAGACCTCTCTCAGTCACACTCGGCGCATGACCCGCCAGGTGATGGCTGGACACGAGATCGGCTACGCGCAGGCCGATGCCACGACGTGGCTGCCGGAGAGGGAGTTCGACGCCGGCATCTCCTCGTTCCTCCTCGAGCACCTGGAAGATCCCGCCGCACTCCTCGGGAATCTCTGCCGATGTCTCAAGCCGGGCGGGCTCGCCTACGTCAGTTGCGGTCTGACCGCCGCACAGATCGACCACATCTACGAGTTCAAGCGGGAATCGGAAGTGGTCGCGATGGCCGAGAGTGCCGGGTTTCGCGTCATCCAGACTTTCTCTTCGGCGCCCTCCCGGGTGCTGCCCAATCGCCGCTACCTGCCGAGATCGATGGGTCTCGTGCTGCAACGCAGGAAGACGGAGCTCTGGTAGGGCGCCGGCACCGGACTGCCCCGGCAGCGATCTCCTGGCGGAGCTTGGCTAGGGCGCAAGCGAGGCGATGAATAGAGCCTCGAAACTCCCTTCTCCCATCTGACACAGTTCGACCAGGTGCGCCTGGGGGCTGAGGAAGAACTGGCACAGGTTCCCTCCGAAGGCTTCCGACTCGAAGGCCGGCAGCGGCACGAAGCGGTTCGACTTCATCTGCGCCCGACTCGCCTCGAGGTCCTCGACGAGAAAACAGAGATGGTAGAAGCCGTTCTGGAGATAGCGGGCGAGCTTCGCATTGCCTTCGAGCGGCGAGATCAGCTCGAGATAGAACCCCGGCCGGAGCTCGATGAAGCAGACCTCGACCTGCTGGGACTCGACCCGTACCGCCCGCGTTCGGCGCGCCAGCCCGAGCGCGCTCGCGTAGGAGGCGCAGGCGGCATCGAGATCGGCGACAGCGCAGCCGACATGGTGGGCGCTCGCGGCCAGCGGAAGAGGAAGCCCTAGCGGCACGGTGTCTCTCGAGAGCGCAACTGCACGGATCCACTCGGTATCATCGCCCGGCCTCGCCCGCTCTCCGACGGCGGCTGGCAAACAGGTCATACAGGTCGGTGCCTTCGAATGTCGCCCCCTGCCGATGGGCGACTTCGAAGCCCTTTTCGCGAAGGAGCTCGGTGATGTGGCGCAACCGGTGCTCGACGTCGTGGACCTCGACGACCACCTGGTCTATCTGGTGCCAATCGTCGCCCCGGAGTGATTCGAGCACGTCCAGCTCGGCTCGCTCCACGTCGACCTTCAGCAGGCCGACCCGTTCGACCCCGACCTCGCGAAGGATGTCGGAGAGCGGACGGACGCGACAGGCGAACGGCTCGCCGACCAGACCGCGCGCTGCCAGCGTTTCGAGCGCCGCATCGGTCAGCTTCGAAAACCGGTTGCGCAGGAGTTGGACGACCAGGGCGCGATCCTGACCCGGCTCGGCGAACCGGCCGGAGAGAGCGCTGTTGGCCGGATAGAAAGTGAACTCGACGGTGGCATCTTCGCGCCCGACGCCGCAGGGCAGCGCGACGCCTGGAATGTGATGCAACGCGAAGTTCGCTTCGAGGACCGAGAAGATCGGAGGCAGGGGCTCGAGCGACACGACCCGCACGCCCTCGGCCTCGCGACTCGCCTGAAGTGCGAAGAGCCCGACATTTGCGCCGACATCGACCACCGTGTCGCCGGGGTCCAGGGAGATTCCGCACTGGAAGTAGCTGCGCTCCTCGAACAGATCGGCGTAGAGCAGCAGCGCCTCGTTCCGGTTGAGACAGTGGAACTGCGTGCCGTCCGGCAGGCGGATCGTATCCATCGATCTCAGCAGGCCTCAGCCCACGACGCGGGGGAGTGCATCCGCGAGGAATCGCAAGTGGTCGACGAGGCGCGTGTTGCGCATGTCCACGTAAAGCGTGGTGAGCAGGGCGAAGACGATCCAGACCCCGAGGATCGCCCGCCACTCCGCCAGCCGGCTCTTGGGCGCCTTGGCCCGGCCCATACGCCGGACCTGAGAGACGAAGATCGCCGACGCCAGGAGGAGGCAGTAGAGCGCGTGCCCCTGGGAGTCGACCAGGGTTCGCAGTAAACCGCGCTCGGCCAGCACATGCACATCGCGGAACAGATGGTAGACGAAGTTGCCGAAACCGGCCGCCGCGAGCGTCGCGACGAAGAGGGCGGTCTTCGGACGGCGCCGCGGGAGCGCGTAGAAGACCGGATAGAAGAAGCAGTCGACCAGAAGCTCCTTGAAGTAGTAATAGTAGCGATTGAAAAACTCCGAGACGCTCGTCGCGAGGAACGGCTTGTAGGTGTTGCGCCGGGCCTGGAAACCGGAAATCCGCGCGACCGCGATGAACTGATGGCCCCAGATCGAGAGCTTGAGTCCGGCGAGGGCCAACTCGAGGAACATCGCGCCCCAGTTGACCAGCCACGGGAACGGCTGACCGGCCACGCTGGCGCGAAATGCGATACCGAGCGGAGGTATCGGCAGCGACAGCGGCAGCGTCGCTCCTCCCGGCAGCGGGCTGCCGAAAAAGAGCGCGCGCAGAAGGGCTGCCGCGACCGTCAGCAGAAGCGACCACCAGAGGAGCTTCAGCCCCTTCAGCTGGCTGATCGCCAGCGCCTCCGGATCCTTCGCCTCGATCAGGTCGACGTAAGCGGCGCCTTTCGGAAACGGCGTGTTCGTCGACCCCCAGAACGGGTGAAACAGACCGAGCTGCTCGACGAAGCCGCGCTGACTGTTGCGCCGAAGGTCGAGCAACGTGTAGGCGAAGAACCAGAGGTAGGTGCCGAACGCGAGCGCGAACGCCCAGCCGGAGACCCAGATGAGTCCGTGCGACGGCGAGTGGAGCAGGAGCGCCAGGAGCGCCCCATGGAACGCGAGCAGCGCCCACACCGGCTGGCGGGCAGGCCAGATCGCGGGTCGGCTCCGGAAGAGCCAGTGAACGAGGGCGCCGAGGAGCAGAACCGCCGCGAGGATGCGCAGCCGGAAGACCCCGAAGTCGCCGAGCCCGACGCCTTCGTCCAGCTGCGGCCGCAGCGTGGCGAGGACCTGCCAGGGAACGTCGACATGCACTCCAGCCCAGTAGAGCGCCCCGAACAGCAGAATCTTGCGGCGATGCGCCGCGAAGAGCGTGACCAGGACGAGCACGATCGCCGTGTCGACGAACTGCGTCCCGCGGAGGCTCACGCGCAGAAGGAACAGGAAGAGCGCGACCAGGACGACGCGTCCCCAGGCGGCCTGGGCGAGCCGGATCACGACCGGGTTCTCGTCGATCGCGGGGACGAGTCGAAATCGGCTCATCGAGGTTCGAGTGGAGGCCAACGACTCGCCGGAGCGGGCTCGCCCGCGCGGCCGCGCGACATCGGGCTGCACTCGCTCGTGATCATCGGAATAGGGCCGTCGGTTGCCTGTGGGCGATCTGGCTTCGACGCTATCACGGCGTCTCCGGCGGCGACGCGTCGGGCCGTCCGCCGCACGAGCCCCCTCGAGCACCCGCCGCCACTGACGCTCGACCGGAGTCGAGCGCGAAGTGCGTGGACTAGAATCCCCCGGTCCCCATGTCATCCCGTCCCTCGCGCACGATCGAGATCGACAAGGCGCTGATCGTCGGCGCGCTCGTCCTGCTCGTGACGCTGGGCTGGATCACCGGTGCGCCGGTCTTCGAGCCGTTCGGACAGGGCCGGCTGACCTACATGACGGTGCTGGCCCTGCCGATCGTCGGCGCCCTGCTCCTGTTTCGACGTGCGTCGCCCGGCCTCCGCCATCTGGTGGGCAGCTGGTGGCCGGTGGTCGCCATACTGGCGGTCTACGAGAGCCTGAAGCACATGCACGCCAACAGGATCACGCAATGGCTCGGCATCGAACCGAAGGACGCGCTGATGCTGCGCATCGACGAGGCCCTCTTCGGCAAGGCGCTGCCCTTGTGGATGGACTCGTGGACGGCGACCTGGTTCCAGGAGTTGATGACCTTCTGCTACATCTGGATCTACTACCTTTGGCCGGTCGCGCTGCTGTCCGCCGCCTACCTCGCCCACCGCGACGACCTCTTTCGCAGACTCCGCCTCGGGCTCGTCTTCGGACTGCTCGGCGGGTACGTCCTCTACATCTTCGTCCCCGTCGCCGGTCCGCTCTATCTGATCGGCGACCGCTTCCAGCATCCGATCCCCGGCCACTCCCGGCTGGAGACCCTGTTCTTCGACGCCCTGCGGTTCAACTGGGACTGCTTCCCGAGTCTGCACACAGCCATTCCCTGGCTCCTGACGGTCTTGATCTGGAAGTGGCTGCCGCGTTGGGTGGTCTTCTTGTCGGCAGTCCTCGCGAGTGCCGTCACGCTCTCGACCGTCGCTCTCCGAATCCACTACGGCGTCGACCTCCTCGCCGCCTTCGTCTGGGTCGGAATCGTCTTCTACGCCGTTCAACGCGCCTCCCGGTCCGACTACGGTCGTCTGCGACTGCGCTTCGGAAGCGCGCGTCGGAGTGCCACGGCGAAATCCTCGCCGGCCCGCGGCGCACTAGGCAGAGCGGCCGCGACCATCGGTCTCGTCTCCGGAGCGAGTCTCGTCGCCCTCCTCGTGCAGGAGCGCTGGTCGGAGCTCTGGGTCTCACGTCCACTGCTGGTCAGCGGAGTCTGCTTGGCGGGTGCGGCGTTCGGAGTGGCTCTGGGGCTGAGCTGGGCTTCGCGCCTGCGCCCGCGGTCGCCGAGCGTGAGCTCGTCGCGCATCGGCGCGCTCGCCTGCCTTGGGATAGCCGGAGGAATCGCTCTCCTCGGCTCACCGGTTCCGACGCTCGCCGTCGCCGACGGCTCCGTGCGGTCGATTGCCTGGACGATTCTGCTCGGCGTCGCCTTCGGCGTCGTGCTCGGTGAGGCGCGGAGCTTCGTACGGGAGCTGGGACTGCGGCGCGACATCGAGATCGTCGCGCGCTGGTCGGCTCTCGGCGCGTCGGCAGGCGCCCTCTTCTTTCGGTCCGAACTCTTTCCGCGGCTGGGCTACGGCGACTCGCTGCTGGTCGCGGCGCTACTCGCGGCGCTGGGCGCTTTCCTGGTGCTGCGCCGGGATATACCCGTTGCCGCCCTGGAGCCTGGGGTGCAAAGTGGGAGAGCGGATGGGCCGTGTCTCGTCCTGCTCGGCACCGCAGGCGCGATTACCGGCGCGTTGATCCCCGCCTGGACGTATCTCTACGGCGCCGCGCTGGGCGACTCATTCCTTGCGTTCGGCACCGTGCTGACTGCCGTCGCGCTGGCGGCCTGGATCGCGGGACCGCTGGCTCGCCGGGTGGTTGGAGCCAGTCGGGCCAGCGGGGTCGCCGGTAGGCCGGCGCCCGAGCGCGCCGCCGCCGGCTTGCTGGTACTCGGCGCGGTCGCGCTCTCCGCGACCTGCTTCCTCTGGGATCAAGCACCATTGCTCCTGGCCCGGGCCGCATCGAGGACCCAGTCGCTGGTCGCCGTCGATCGAGCCCGGGAAGTGGCGGTCGGTCTCCTGGCCTTCCTGCCGGCGCTCTTTCTCGTGAGCGCGCTCCGGGCGCTTTCCGGAAGCGACGCGGCGAAGAGCTCCGGCCGATCCGCCGCTCTCGTTCCAGCGAGCATCGCGCTCGGGAGCGCGCTGTTCGTCTCGGTCCTTTTCGAGCAGCTGGGCACGCGCGCCTCCCTCGCCTGGTTGGCGCTCTTCGGAGCCGCGGTCGGCACTGCCACTTTCCTTCGCGGACCCATCCGGAGGATGCATGCTGTCGCGGCTGCCCTGGCGATGCCGCTCCTCGGAATCGCTTTCGTGGCCTGGCAGACGTTGCCGTACGCCGCAGGAACCTCGATGGACATCGGCCGCCGTCTCTTTTCGCAGGCGAGCACCGGTCCGATCGTCGAGGATGCCGTGGCCGGTTTCGTCGCCAGGTTCGAAGCGCCTTCCGGAGCGGACCCCGAACGCTGGTCGGTAGTCGGCAACGGCCGCGTCCTGGCCCAGAACGCGGATCCTGCCGCGGCGCCGGCCGTGGAGCTGGCAAAGAGCGCGACGAGCTCCGTCCGCCGGGCGCTCGTCCTCGGGGCGAGCCCCGCGCTCGCCCGGGCCCTCGCCGACGCCGGCGTGGCAGATGTCGAAGTGGTCGAACCTTCGGCCGAGGCGCTCGATCTCGCGAACCCGCCCCATGGCTTGGGCGGGAAGACCGCGGACGTCGCAGCTTCGATTCCGACGAATGCCCGGGTCCGGCTGCGCTCCGCCAGGCCGGCCGATCTGGTGATCTCCCGCGTTCACGACTATTGGCTGGGTCTCTCCAGGGGGGAGCTCACCCGAGAGTTCTACGCCCTCGTCCGGGCGCGACTCGACGGGAATGGGGCCTTCGTCCAGGCGATCGACCTCGACGCCATGGGTCCGCGCGAGCTGCCATCGATCGTGGCAGCGATCGCGGCGGAGTTCCGATCGGTGAGTCTCTGGATCGCCGACGGCAACCTCCTGGTCCTGGCTCTGCCGGAGGCCCGAAGCGGTGCGCGGGAGAGTCCGGCTTCCCTGGGTCCGCCCCTGCTGAGCCCCGAGCTGACCGCACTATGGCTGGCGGCGGAGGGACCGGAGGTGAGCAGCGACCGCAGTGGATCCCTCGAGCTCGGGAGCCGGAACTACCGACTACTGGGCAGCCTCGCGGAGAAGACCCCAGCAGCGCTGCGGGCGTCGATCGCGCGTCGCATGTTGCCCGCCGGAGCGGCGCTGCCCACCTCGTCCGGCGCACCCGCCTCCGCCGCGCCGCTCGCAGCGCCCGAGAACCCGTAACGACGCCGTCGTCCGGCGGGCAAGCAGGTACACTTCGCCGCGATGCGGACGGCAAGAGAGGCAACTCCCGACAGCCCGCCGTTGCCGGTCGTCTTCGGCGCCGGACTACTCTACGCCGCACTGCTCTTCTGGGCCTGCGGCTTCCGGCTGGTGCCGGCGCCGCCGACGCCCAGCGCTTTCGTCGTCCTCGCCCTCCTCGCTCTCTTCCTGGGTCTCGCCCACGGCGCTCTGAGCGCCCTCGCCGCGACCCTGCTCTCCCGTCTCCCGGGCCTGCGTCGCTGGCCGCTGGGCATCGACTTTCTGGTGGCGCTCGGGCTCGGCGCTTTCTACGCCTGGCTCGCCCTCTCGCTCTGGAAGTTCGCCATCGCCCGCGCGCACCTGCGCTTCGAAGACCTCTGGTTCATCATCGGGAGCCTGCGCCAGTTGGCCGACGAAGCGAGCGCGCGGGAGCGACTCATGCTGTTCGCGACCCTCCTCGCCCCGGTCGTCTTCGCGCTCGCCCTGTTCGCCGGGTTCTCCGCGCTGCGCCGCGCGCGACGCCGGAGCGCGGCTGCAGCCACCGCGCCGGCCTCGATCCCGTCGCTCCTGCTGCTCGCCGGTATCGCGATCTTCGCCCTGGCTCTGCTCTGCTGGCGCTACCCCTACGCGCGCACCGTCGCCGGGACGCTCGCGCCGGAGACCAGCTGGCTTGCCCGGCAGTGGTCCGGAGTCACGGCGCTCGCCCGGCTGACCGGCAACGCTCCGCCGCTCGCTTTCACGCCCGATCCGCAGCGCAGCGCGCGCATCGCCGACCCCCGGCCCTTCGCGCCTGCCGCCGGCTTCCAACGCGACAACGTCGTCATCGTGATGCTCGAGTCGGTGCCCTGGAGCCGGCTGTTCGGACCGCTCGCCCGGCCCGAGGCGACGCCGCGCATGAACGCTCTCGCCGCCGAGTCGATCGTCTTCGCGCGCACCTACGCCACCGCGACGCATTCCGACTACGCCCAGACCTCGATCCTCGCAGCTCTCCATCCGCGCAAGTTCGAGCGCCACGACTACTTCATCGACCTTGCCTATCCCCGCACCCTGATCTGGGATCTGCTGCGCCCGGCGGGCTACCGCACCGCCCTCTTCTCCTGCCAGAACGAGAGCTGGGGGAACATGCAGGCTTTCCTGCGCACCCCGGGACTCGAGCTCTTCCGCCACTCTCCTGACTGGCCGAATGCCCCTCGGCGCGGCGAGGGCACCGAGTCGAAGGTCTTCGAGCCGACCCCCGTCGCGGCCTTCGGCGACTGGCTGCAGGAGGCGAAGACGGGCCCGTTCCTCGCCTACCTCAATTTCCAGGCGACGCACTATCCCTATGTCCTTCCGCCCGGGACGACGCCGCTCTACGAGCCGGAAGCGATCGACTTCCCGACCACCTTCCTTTTCTACCCCGCCGACAAGATCCCGGTGATGGAGAACCGCTTCTACAACGCCCTGCACGTCGTGGACACCGCGGTCGGCGAGGTCGTGGACCGCCTCCGGGAGGTGGGCGCCTGGGAGCGCACGGTCCTCCTCGTGGTCTCCGACCACGGCGAGGCGTTCTACGAGCACGGCGTGCCGACCCACGGCACGATGCTCCTCGAGGAGCAGATCCGCACCGCGGCCTTCCTGCGGTTGCCGGGGGCCCCGCCGCGCGTCATGACCGAGCCGGTCTCGGTGCTCGACCTGGTACCGGCGGTGACGGAGCACCTCGGCTTCGCCCCGCACGGCAACTTCCAGGGACGCGCCGACATCCTCGCACCCGATTACAGCGCCCAGGGCCGCCCCCTCCTCTTCACCATCCAGGGCATCACCCAGGAGGACGCCGTCCTGCGCGACGACTGGAAGCTCCTCCTGAACCGCGACCGCCGCGAACGCGCCCTCTTCGACCTCGCGACCGACCCGCTGGAGCGCGAGAACCTCGCCGCCGCCGAACCCGCGAGGCTCGCCGACCTCGAGCGCCAGCTCGACGCCCTGCTCCAGGAGCAGCTCGCCTACTACCGCGAGCGCGGTTGGGAGAGCGGCTGGTACCCGCCCAGGCTGCCGTGAGGTCGCGATCGCCCCCCCGGACAGGGGCCGGCGGGCTAGGGAACCGTCTGCAGCGCCCGCGCCTTCAGGACCTCCAGATTGTGCCGCGCGAAGCGGTTTTCGGGGTTGAGCTCGAGGGCCCTCGCGAGCTCGCGCTCGGCGGCTGCGCGCTCTCCCAGCGCGAGCAGCGCCCCGCCGAGGTTGGCGTGGGCGTCGTCGGAGTCGGGGGAGAGGGCCACTGCGGCTTCGAAGCGGGAGCGGGCGGCCGCGTAGTCGCCGGCGCGGGCGGCGAGGTTCCCCAGATTCAGCGTCGCGGAGAAGTTCGCCGGATCGGCGGCGAGTGTCCGTTCGTAGTGTGCGGCGGCATCCGCGAGGTCGCCACGCTCCTCGGCCAGGCGGCCGAGGTTGAAGTGGACGAGCTCGGTCCGTGGCGGGTAGCCGGGCAGGTGCGGCGCCAGCCAGAGGATCGCGACGCCGGCGAACATCGCGCCGGTCTGCCGCCTGTCGCCACGGGCGAAAGCCTCGGAGGCGCGAGCGAGCGGTATCGCCGCGAGCAGCAGCAGCCCCGGTACCGCCGGCAGGCGGTAGCGCGAGAAGACGAAGAACGCCACCACCGAGAGCATCCAGCCGAGCTCGAAGAGCAACACCGGCGACCAGAGAGCGAGGCGCCGGCGCTCGAGCAGCAGCCCCCAGAGCGCAAGGAGCGCCGCGGCGCTCCACTCGAGCCCCGGCAGACGCAGCGGCCAGGAGATCGTCTTCATCCAGTAGTAGTCGACCGCGTCGGGCCACTCGTAGCCGCTCCAGTAGAGCCCGAGCTTGGTGAACTGCAGGCGAACGAACGCGATCGGCTCGGCGCTCGCCCACGACAGAGCGCGACGCAACCAGTAGCCGGAAACCTCATCCGCCGCCAGTGGCCGACCGACCGCCTGCTCAGCGAGAATCCGCGCCCCCTCCCGCTCGTAGGAAGGAACCTGCTTGCCCGGCACCAGCGGGCGATAGGTCCCGTCGGCCGATGGGTTGTTGCCGATCCAGAAGTTGACCCCACCCTGCGACGTCGTCGGCAGAAAGCCGCCACCGAGCGCCGCGTTCCGCGAAGCGACAACCAGCAGCGGCAGCGTCAGCCCGAGCAACAACAGACCACACCGCCGCAACGCGAACAACCACCCTTTACCGGTCCTTTCGCGCCACGTGAGCAGCAGCAGAAACGGTGCGACCAGCAACATGTTCTCCCGCAGCAAGGCGAGAAATGCACCGACGAGACCGACCGCAAACCACACCGACGGTCGCTCGCTCGCGCGAGCCTTCAGCAACAGAAAGAGAAGTAGACAGACCGCGGAGACGGCGAAGCTCTCTTTCAAGAGCTGCACGTCGTAGAACCAGAACGGCGTGTAGAGAGCGAAGAGAAGTCCGGTGGCTCCCGCGGCGCGGGGGCCGGCGAGTGCCTCGGCGGCACGGATCAGCGCCCAGCAGCCGAGGACGGCCACCGCGATCTGCAGCAGGTAGACCGAAAGCGGCGCCGCGGCCGCCAGGGGGACGAGGCGATAGACGACGGCGACCAGGTAGGGGTAGAGCGGCGCCTGGAAGAACGGCGCGCTCCCCAGCCAGTCGCCGGCGGCGATCGCCCGCGCCCAGCGGTCGTACTCCTGGCTGTCGAGCGCCAGTTGGCCGACGAACGGAGCGTCGCGGACGGCGAAGAGATGGGCGAGCCGGAGGAGCGCCGTCGCGGCGAGCAGCGCGAACAGGCTCCTCCGGGAGAGCATCAGCTCCGGCTGGCGAAGAAGCCGCGGATCTCTTCGCAGGCGCGCAGGACCTCGCTCTCCTCGAGCTCCGGGTACATCGGCAGGCAGAGCACCTCGCCCCCGGCCCGCTCGGCGCGCGGCAGCGCCGGCGGCACCGGCAGCAGTTCTGCCATGGCCTTCTGTCTGTGGAGCGCCGACGGATAGTGCACCGCCGAGGCCACGCCGTGGACCTTGAGGTACTCCTGCAGGGCGTCGCGATGCGCGGTGGCGACCGTCATCTGGTGGTAGACGACCTCGTCTTCCGGGTCGTCCGGCGGGAAGCGCAGGTCACCGACGCCGGCGAGCGCCTCCTTGTAGAGCGCCGCGAGCTTCCGGCGGTGGGCGTTGTCGCCGTCGAGGAGCGGCAGCCGGCAGTTGAGCACCGCCGCCTGCAGGCTGTCGAGACGGCTGTTCGTGCCGATCTCGACATGCGTGTAGCGTTCGCTCTGGCCGTGATTCGCCAGCCGGTAGACGCGCTTCATGAGCTCTTCGTCCATCCCCGAGATCGCGCCACCGTCGCCGAAGCAGCCGAGGTTCTTGGTCGGATAGAAGCTCCAGGCCGCGAGGTCGCCCAGAGTGCCGACGCGCCGGCCGCGGCGCCGGGCGCCGTGCGCCTGCGCCGCATCTTCGATCAGGAACCAGCCGCGGCGCCGGCAGATCTCGCCGACGCTCGCGGTGTCGAACGGCCGGCCGTAGAGATGGACGCCGATGACACCGGCGGTCTTCGCCGTGGCGCGGCGCTCGAGCTCCGCCGGATCGAGATTGTAGGTCGCGGCGTCGATGTCGCAGAAGACCGGCACGCCACCGGCGAGCACCACCGCCTCGGCGGTGGCGAAGAAGCTGAACGCCGGCACCAGCACCTCGGCTCCGGGAGCGAGCCGCAGGGCGCGCAAGGCGATGACCAGGGCGTCGGTGCCGTTGCCGACGCCGACCACGGCGGCGGCGCCGAGGAAGCCGGTGAAGGCGCACTCGAGCTCCTTGACTTCCGGGCCCTGGATGTAGGAATTGCCGTCGAGGATCTTGTTCCAGCGTTCGCGCAGCTCGCTATCGATGCGCTTGCGGGCGCGGGTCAGGTCGAGAATCGGGATCGTGGTCACGGGGACTCCGCAGGAAGGGGGAAGGCCGCATCGTCCGGAACCGCAGCGAGCGGTTGGCGGGTCCACGGCGTGTCGTACAGGGCAATCATCTCACCGCCCATGGTGATGTTGTCGCGAATCCCGACCGAGCGCAGCAGATGGAAGCGCTCCGGGTGCGCGGCGGGATAGGGAAACCAGTCCGGGAAGACGATGACGAAGTCCGGCCGGCGCTCCTCGAGGAGGTCGACCAGGACCTCGCCGAAGCCGACTCCGTGGGCGGCCGCCGCCTTGCGCCGCGTCGTGACCTCGGGGGTCATCAGCCCCACGAGGTCGAGGATCCGGTTCGGCAGGAGGTACCGGAAGGCGCCGACGTCGTTGACTGCGAGCAGCGCGTCGGGGGAGAGCCGGGGTCCGAGCCAGCGCGCCAGGGCGACGTTGCTGTCGCGCACGTTGGCGCACGAGGTGAGGTAGCGGCCGAATCCGGAGGCGAGCGAGAAGAGCGCCGGGGCGACGAGCAGCAGAAGCAGCAGGGCGCCGGCGGGCAGGCGTCGCCCCCCGAACCCGACCGAGCGCCAACGGGCGAGCGGCAGTTGCGAGAGCGCCAGGAGGCCGAGCAGCACCACGCAGGGCAGCAGCGGGAAGAAGTAGCGCCCGAAGTTCCCGACCGCGACCTCCCTTCCCGACGAGAGCATCGCCGAGGCGAGCGGCAGAGCGAGCGTCCAGAGCGCGAGCAGCAGGCCACGGTCCCGCGGACCGCCGAACCGGCGCACCGACTCGACGACGCCACCGAGCGCGAGCAGCGTCATCCAGGGCTGCGACGTGAAGAGGATCCCGAAGATCGCTTGCAGCAGGCGGCGATCGGGGAGGAGCCCCGGCCCGCCCGAGCTCTTGGCGGCGAAGGTGGTGGGCAGCAGCGAACCCGACATCTGGTGGAAGGCGAGGCCGACCGGGACGACGACCAGCAGCGTCAGGAGCAGCCCCTGGAGAACCCCCGTCCAGTCGGCCCGCGACGGCAGCGCGAGGCGCAGGCCGGGCTCGCCCGCGGAGTCCCGCGACGGGGCCGATGCGGCCTCTGCCTGCGATGCGGTCGACGCGACTGCCATCGGCAGCGGTCGCAGCAGGCGGTCGGCGGCGGCGAGGAGGGGCAGCAGCAGCCCCTCGGGGCGGGCAAGCGCCGCCAGGCCGAAGAGCAGAAACGAGAGCGGCGGCAGTGCCTTCTCCGATGGATCGGGCGGCTGGGCCGGCTCGGCGCGCTCGAGCAGGTGCCGGTTCATACCGGCGAGCATGAGCAGGACGAAAAGGTTCACCTCCATGCCCGAGATCGACGACCAGACGAGCCAGTCGGTCGCCGCCACCAACCCGGCGGCTACTGTGGCGAGCGCCGGCGAAAAACCCAGCCGCCGGCCGACCGAATAGACCAGGAGCACGGAGGCCGTATGAGCCGCGACACCGGCGAGCTTGGTCCACAGAAGGAGCGAACCGGGAAGCGCTGCGAGGAGCCCGAGGAGCGCCGTCCAGAGCGGCGCGGTCGTGCCGGCGACGAGCTCTTGCGGGTTGAAGGCCAGCCCTTCGCCGTGCGCGAGGCTGCGCGCGAAGACGAGGTGGATCCAGCTGTCGTCGAGCGGGAACTGCCAGTCGCCATCGAAGAGCCAGGCCTCGGCAGCGAGAAAGGCGAGCGGCGGGAGGAGGGCGAGAAGCAGGAGAAAGGCGACTCTCCCGCGGCCCGGCCGGAAGCGACCGAACGCAGCAACGGGCAGGACGCCGGCAGAGCGACTCAAGACCGCGCCATGATAGCCGAGCCTTCTTCGTCGGCAGCCCATAGGGTCCCCCGCGATACCGCCGAGGTCTCCAGCAGATCCCCCGAAGCTCCCCGGAGCTCGGATGCTAGAGTCGATTTTCCGATGCAAAAGGCCGCGCCGACCCCCTCCGAGCGCCTGGTTCGCAACAGCGCTCGCGCGGCGCTCTACCTCGCGCTCCTCGCGACCGGTCTCGCGGTCAAAGGCCTGCTGCTCCTCGCCCATCCGCCGGTGCCGGCGGAGATGCGCCGGATCGACGAGCTTCAGCGGCAGTGGAGCGGCGTCGACTTCCTGAAGCTCCCCGAGGTGCAACTCCTGCGCGAGTACATCGCCATCGACACCAGCGAGCCGGACGCCAACGAGCTCCCGGGCGCCGAGTTCCTCGCCGGCCAGCTCGCCGCCGCCGGCCTCGCCCCGCACGTCGAACGGCTGGCCGGCGGTCGCGCCAACGTCTGGGCGTTCGTCGAGGGCGAGGATCCGCGGGCGATCGTGCTCGCCGGCCATATCGACGTCGAACCGGCGCGGGCTTCCGAAGGCTGGAAGTACCCGCCGTTCGGCGGCGTCATCGACGGCCCCTGGATGTACGGCCGCGGCATCTACGACATGAAGAGCCTGACGATCGCCCAGCTGCTCGCGACGATCGATGTCGCCCGCCGGGCCGCGGCGACCGGCAGGAAGCCGAAGCGGTCGGTCCTCTTTCTCGCCACCTCCGGAGAGGAGGTCGGCAGCGAGACCGGCACGCGCTGGATCCTGCGCGCCCATCCCGAGCTCGTCGCCCGGATGGGGGTCGTGCTCACCGAGGGCGGCGTCGTCGAGGCGACCTCGGGCGACGAGATCAAGTACTGGGGGATCGAGTTCGCGCAGAAGCGCTTCACCGAGATCGTTTTTTGCAGCGCCGACGCCTCGAAGCTCGGCGCCCTGCGCGCGGCCATCCTGGAGCGCGATGCCTCCGACCCCGTGACCCCGGTCTCGGAGCCGGTCCAGCTCTTCCTCTCGCACTACGGGCCGACGCGCGGCCTCGGCTCGTTCCAGGCCTGGCTCGCGGATGCGGCGGCGACCCTGCGCGACCCGCGCGCCTTCGACCGCCTGACGCCGTTCATGAAAGCGCTCTTCCGCAACGAGCTCGTGCCGTTTCCGGTCGAGCCCGATCCGGCCGGCGGCTACCGGATGCGGCTCTTCGTCCATCTCCTGCCGGAGGCCGACCGCGCAAGTGTCCTCGCCGATCTCCTGCCGGAGTCACTGACCCTGGGCACGACCTACCATATCGGCGAGGATCTCGGAGCGCGGGCGCCCTCGCCGGTCGACTCGGCCGACTTCCGGGTCCTGCAGCGGGTCATCGAGGAGCACTACCCCGGAACCGTCGCCGGGCCCTACTTCCTCCCCTGGGCGGCGACCGATTCGCGCTTCTACCGCGACGCTGGAATCCCGAGTTACGGCTTTTCGCCCTTCCTGATCGCCGTCACCGATACCATGGGGATCGCGCGCGCCAACGAGCGCATGCCGATGCCGGGGTTCGTCCAGGGGGTGGCGATCTACCGGCAGGTGGTGAAAGAGCTGGCCGAGTAACACTCTTTGCCGCGAATGGGTGACAGTTTTTGTCGACATTGCGGGAGGGTCGGATAGAAAGCACCTGTTTCCAATCACTTGCGAGGGCGTCCTCTTTGGCACCGGCCCTGCAATCTCCTCTTGACGGACAGCCTTCGGAATTCACCGTTGGCAGCAGTTCCCAAGGCACGAGGAGAGAACATGATTCAGAAACTCCGGAATCGCCAGCGGGGCTTCACACTGATCGAGCTTCTGATCGTGGTGGCCATCATCGGTATCATCGCCGCCATCCTGATCCCGAACTTGATCGACGCCCTGCAGAAGGCGAAGCAGAAGCGCACCATGGCCGACATGCGCAACGTCGGCACGGCCTGGCTCTCGTGGGTCACGGACGTCGTCTCCGGCGCCGCGGCCGGCCAGGGTGTCACGACCTGGTCCGGTACTGATTACCTCACCATCACGCATTCGGAACTCTTCCAGACCCTCCATCCGTCGACGACCTTCTTCTACCTGAACGAGCTGCCGAAGAGGGACGGCTGGAAGAACAGCTACGCCTACGGCTATACCCAGAATCCGCTCGGCTCGCAGGTCATCGCGATCGGCAGCCGCGGACGGGACGGCGCCACGAATGCGGCCACTCCCCTGGCCGCTAGCATCACCATTGGACCGTTCACCCCGACCAAGTACGACGAGGACATCATCTGGGCCGACGGCTTCTTCGTTCGCTGGCCCGGCGGCGCCGACACCGGCGGCGGCAGCTGACCTTCGCATTTCACAACTGAATTCCCCGAACGCCGCGGTCCTCCGCGGCGTTCGTCTTTTGGGGCGACTCCCCTCGGGCTCCTCTCGTCCAGCTGCTGCCGGCTTCTATAGACTGCCTTCACTTTGCGCCCGGTACCGAGCTCCTGGCTGGCCTTCCTGCTGCTTGCCGCCACAGGTGTCGGCGCCGCTCCGGCGGCGAGCGATCGCGCGGTCCGCTCTCCGGCCGCGTCCCTCCTCGCCGCCTATCTCGCCGTCGACACGACGAATCCTCCCGGCAACGAGCGCGCCGGAGCCGAGCTCCTCGCCCGGACGCTCGCCGAAGCCGGCATCGAGTCACAGCTGCTGGTCTCGCCGCGCGGCCGGGTGAGTCTGCACGCGCGTCTCGAAGCGACCACCGCAGGAACCCGCGCGGGCGCGCTCCTCCTCCTGCACCACATCGACACGGTGCCGGCGGGACCCGGGTGGCGACACCCGGCGCACGGCGGCGAAGTGCATGCGGGCGAGCTCTGGGGGCGCGGCGCGATCGACGCCAAAGGGCTCGGCGTCGCCCACCTGATGGCGTTCCTCGAGCTCGCGCGCTCGCCGCAGCCGCGCCGCCGTGCGGTCGTCTTTCTCGCCGTCGCCGACGAGGAGGCGGGCGGCGGCGAAGGCACCGGCTGGCTGATCGAGTCGCATCCCGAGCTCTTCGCGGACGCCGCCGTGGTGTTGAACGAAGGCGGCGTCAACAAGGCGGTCGCGGGCCGGGCGCTCTTCTGGGGCATCGAGGTCGACCAGAAACGGCCGCTCTGGCTCGAGGTCGCGGCGACCGGCCGCCCCGGCCACGCCTCGGCCGCGAACCCCGAGAGCGCCACGCACCGCCTCGTCGCCGGGCTCGCCCGCCTGGTGGCGGCGCCGCGACCGCGGCGGGTCACCGCGGCGGCCGCCGACTTCATCACCGCGCTCGCCCGTTTCGACCCGCAGGCGCGGGGTGCGCTCGCCGAAGTACGCGCCCTCGGGGCGCTGCGCGCGGCCGGGGGTCCGGGAGAGACGGCAGATGCGGATCCGGCGGGAGCCGGCGCGGCGCAGCCCCTCTCCCTGCCCGGCTTCGAGAGCCTGTTGACCGACACCCTGCAAGTCACCACCCTCGCCGGCTCCGAACGGATCAACGTCGTCGCCGGCGAAGCGCGCGCCGGCATCGACGTCCGGCTCCTGCCGGACACCGACGAGAAGGCGTTCGTCGGCGAGGTCGAGCGGATCCTCGGTCCCGGGTTCACAGTGAACGTTCGCCTCGGCTCGAAGGCCACCCCTCCCTCCTCTTCGACCAGTGCCGACTACCGCACCCTCGCCGCGGCGCTCGCTGCGCCGGCGCCCAGCGCCCAGCCTGCGCCGGTTCCCGTCGTGCCGGCCTTCATCCCGGCGTTCACCGACTCGCGTTTCTTTCGCGCCCGCGGGATTGCGGCTTACGGTCTGCAGCCGTTTGCGCTCGACGGCCTGCTCCTGCGCAGCATCCATGCACCGGACGAGCGCATTCCGCTCACCGTCCTCGACCGCGGCGTCGAGACCATGACCCGCGTGCTGCGCGCGCTGGCCTCCGCGCCGCCGGCCGCCGACCCCGCGCTCCCATGACGCCGGCGGCGCCGCTCGGGAGCGGCCGCGGGCGGGCGCTGCGTGTCCCGCTCCTGCTCGGTGCCCTCCTCGCTCTCTTCTACGCACCGCTCGCCGACCCGCAGGCCGTCCTCGCGACGCGCGACATGGTCGAGTACCACCTGCCGATGCGGACCGCCTTCGCGCACCTCGCGAGCGTCGGCCTGCCGCAGTGGGACCCGTTCGCGCACGGCGGCCAGCCGCTGCTGTCGAACCCGAACTACGGCGCTCTCTATCCGCTCTCCTGGCTCGCTCTGGTCTTCCCGCCCGCCATGGCGCTCAACCTCCTCGTGCTGCTGCATGCCGGGCTCGCCGCCTGGGGGGCGTTCCGGCTGGCGCGCCGGCTCGGTGCCGGAGCGAGCGCGGCGGTGCTCGCCGCCGTCGCCTACGCCTGCGGGCCGACCTTCCTCGCGCTCCTCCACACCCTGACCATCGCTCTCGCGATGAGCTTTCTGCCGTGGGTGATGGAGTTCGCGCTCGCGGTGCTCGACCCGGCGCCCGGGCAGCGGACGCGGCGCGCCTGGTACGGGCTCTCCTTCGCGCTGACGGCGATTCTCATCCTCGGCGATCCGCTGCTCGTCGCCATGACGCTCGTCACCGTCGCGGCCTTCGTTCTCGGCAGGCCTCGCGCGCGTCTTCTCCGGCTGCCGCAGATCGCCGGCGCGTTCGCTTTCTCGATCGCCCTCGCCGCCATCCAGCTGGTCCCGATGCTGGCGCGACTCGCCGACTCGCCGCGCGCCGCCGGACTCGACTGGCGGCAGGCGACCTCCTGGTCGCTTCCCTGGCAACGCATCGCCGAGCTCTTCTTCCCGAGGTTCTTCGGCGATGCCACGCGTCCCGAGCTGGCGCTCTTCTTCGGCTGGGGAATCCACGATCGCGACTACCCCTACCTGGTCTGGATCGGGGTCGGACTGCCGCTGCTGCTGCTCAGCCTCGCC
Source organism: Thermoanaerobaculia bacterium (assembly GCA_018057705.1). Lineage (NCBI taxonomy): Bacteria > Pseudomonadati > Acidobacteriota > Thermoanaerobaculia > Thermoanaerobaculia bacterium. The sequence goes on from JAGPDF010000035.1 coordinate 21,911, forward strand.
GCCTGGCTGCGCCGCGACACGCCGGAACGGGCCACCTGGGCGCTGATGACGCTGGCCGGGATCTTCCTCGCCCTGGGTCGGCACAACCCGCTCTACCAGTGGGCCTGGAGCTACCTGCCCGGTGTCGACAAGCTGCGCTTCCCCGAGAAGTTCCTGCTCCTCGCGCTGACGGCGGCGGTCTTCGCGGGCGCCCTCGGCTGGCAACGCCTGCTCGACCAACGCGACGAGCGCGACCCCGCGAACCCGGAGCGCCGCGGCCGGGCCCTCGCCGCCGAGCTCCCCGCGGCGCTCGCGGCGCTCCTCGTCCTCGCCGCCCTGGGGCTCGCTCTGCTCGCCTTCTTTGCGCCGCAGCTCATCGCCTGGTTCGCGCGGTCGCACGCCGGCCTGCCGCTGGTCGACGAGACCCTGCAACGGGCGCTCGGCTTCTACCGCCGGGAGAGCCTCCTCGCCATCGGCTTCGCGCTCGCGACCCTGGCGCTCTTCGCCGCCGCCCGCTTCACCCGGGCCCCCCGGCGACGGCTCGAGGGCGCCGCCATCGCGCTGGTCGCGCTCGAGCTCTGGACGTACGGCCACGCCCTGGTGCGCACCCTGCCCGCGGCCGCGCTCTTCGCTCCGCCGCGCCTGGCGCGCGAGCTGCCGCCCAGGGCTCTGCGCCTGTTCTCGGACGAGCCCTACCGGCGCGACAAGACCGAGCTCGTCGTCACCGCCGGAAATCCCCGCCTGCGCTGGGCGCGTGCCCCGCTCGAACGCCTCGACTCGCGGGCCGCGAATCTCCTCGGCTACTCCTACGCGCTGGACAAGGACTACGATCTCTCGCTGACCCGGTCGGCGGCGCGGGCGGTGCGCTTCTACGAACAGGTGCGGCGGTTCCCCGAGCTCGAGCTCCATCTGCTCGGCGCCTGGAGCGTCTCGCACATCGTCGAGCGCAAGTCCGCCGAGGAGCTCCTCGAGGAGGCGAAGCGGCTCGGGCCGACCCTCGCGCCGTCGATCTCCCCCGTGCGCCTGCGCGCCAACCCGTTCGCGCTGCCGCCGTACCGCTTCGTCGCAGGCGGCCTGGTCTTTCCGGACGCCGCGATCGCCGAGCGCGCGGCGGCGCGCGCCCATCTGCCGTTGAACGCCCGCGAGTTCCTGATCGCCGACTCGCCGCTGCCGCCGCTGCCCGTCCTGCCCTCCGGCCGGCTCGACGACGCCCGCATGGTGAAGGTCGTGGATCGCGGCAGCGAGCTCCGGCTGACCTATGCGGCGCGCCATGCGGCACTGCTGGTGGTCGCCGCCACCTACGACACCCGCTGGGATGCGGCGTCGGGAGAGCAGAAGCTGCCGGTCTACGAAACCGCGGCCGGTTACATGGCGGTGCTGGTGCCGGCCGGCGAGGGCGAGGTTCGGATGCGCTTCCGCGATCCCTGGGTGAGCCTCGGCGCGGCGATCACCGCCACGACGATCCTCGTGGCGTTCTGGTTCGCGGCGCGCTCGCGACGGCGCTGCCATACAATCGCGCCACCGTGCCGCCGATCGAGTTCTTCGTCGTCTACGCCGCCCTCGTCGGCCTGATCGTCGGCAGTTATCTGAACGTCGTCGTTCACCGGTTGCCGCATCAGCAGTCGACGGTGGTGCCGCGGTCGCGCTGTCCGCAGTGCGGCGCGGCGATCCGGGTGCGCGACAACCTGCCCGTGCTGAGCTGGCTCCTGCTGCGCGGGCGCTGCCGGGACTGCGGCGCGCGGATCTCCGTGCGCTATCCGCTGATCGAGCTCCTGACCGCGGCGCTCTTCGCCGGTGCGGTGCTGCGCTTCGGCGTCACGCCGACCGCCGCCGCGGGCGCGCTCTTCTCTGCGGCGCTTCTGGCGCTCGCGGCGATCGACGTCGAGCACTTCCTGCTGCCCGATCGGATCACCCTCCCCGGCATCGGGCTCGCCCTGGCCGCGCAGCCGCTCCTCGTCTGGGGATCTCTCGCCGGAGCCCTCCAGGGCGCCCTCGTCGGCGCCGGCATCCTGCTCGTCATGGCGGGTCTCTGGGAGCTCCTGCGCGGGGTCGAGGGGATGGGATTGGGCGACGTCAAGATGCTCGCCATGATCGGCGCCTTCCTCGGCGTGCACGGCGTCGTCGTGACCCTCGTCTTCGCCTCGTTCGCAGGCTCGGTCGTCGGCATCACGCTCCTCGCCCGCGGCTCGATCGAGCTCCAGGGCAAGCTCCCGTTCGGTCTCTTCCTGGCGCTCGGCGGTGCCATCGCGCTCTTCGCCGGCGAGCCGCTGACGCGGGCCTACCTCGCCCTGCTATGACCCGCGGTCGTGGCCTGCGGCGGGACGCGCCGATCCTGCTGCCGGCGTCGCTCCTCCTGCTCGCGATGCTGGCGTCGGTCACCCTGATGTCGTACCGCGCTGCCATCGCCCGCTTCGCGGCCGAGCGCGAGCAGGCAGCGCTCCGGCTGGCGATCGGACTCTCGGAGGCGGTCCGGCTGTCGAAGAGCGACGAGATCGGCGTCCTGGCGCGGTGGCTGCCGCCGGGCGCCGGGGTGGCGATCTCCGACGTGCGTGGGGGAGTGCGTTCCACGGCCGGATCCGCCGGCGCCGAGATCGCCGCCTCGCCCGCGCCGCGCTCCGCCGGTCTCGCGACGCCCCACGTCGAGGGCTTCGGGCAGCGCGCCGGAGAGGATCGCGCCGGCGGCCCGGCGGCGGAACGCATGCGCGCCTTCGTGCCGTTCGAGCGCGGTGGGCAGCGCCTCCTTCTGCGCCTCGAGGTTCCCGAGCCCGCCCTCTTCGCCCAGCAGCGCAGCCTCCGCGTTCTCACGCCGGTGGTCTTCGGCCTCTCGGCGGCCGTGGCGCTCCTCGCCATCCTCTTCCTGCGCGCCCTGGTGCGCCCTTACGAGGAGCTGCTCGAGAAGGCCCGTGCGATCTCGCCCGCCGGAGCTCCGGCGGCGACTCGCGAGCCCGCCACCGGCCGCGGCGACGATGTCGAGTTCCTGCTCGCGACCTTCGATCGCGCCCTCGCCGCGCTGCGCACCGAGAGCGGGCAGGGGGCCACCAGTGACGACCTTTCCGCCGTCGAGCGCACGCTCGGGCCGCAGCTCGAGAGCGGCCTCCTGATGTTCGATCGCGACGGCCGCCTGCTCGCCGCCAATCCTGCCGCGCTCGAGCTGCTCGGCGCCGCCCCCGCGGCGGGCGGGCCGTCGACCGCGGCCCGCGCCGAAGCCGCGCTCGCCGCGCACGCCGGGCTCGCCGCCGTCCTCTCCTCGGCGATCGCCGAGCGGCGCTCGATTCCGCGCGCCTCGGTCGCGATCGAACGGGCCGGGCACAGGGTGGAGCTCGGACTGACCCTGCAGGCCCTGCGCCGCGAAGGCACACCGGCGCCCGGGGCGAGCGCTTCGAGCGCGACGGACGCTGCCGTCCGGAGCGACCGGACCGTCGCTGGCGCCGGCTTCCTGGTGCTCTTCGCGGACGTCACCGACCTCTCGCGCCGCGAAGCGGAGGAGCGCTTCGCGGCCGGTCTCGCCCAACTCGGCGAGCTCTCCGCAGGTGTCGCGCACGAGCTGCGCAACAGTCTCGCGACCGTGCAGGGCTACCTCGGCCTCGCGGCCCGGCGGACCCTGCCGCCGCAGGCCGCCGAGGAGATCGCCGAGGCGCGCCGCGAGGCGGCCGAGCTCGCCCGCATCGTGGACGATTTCCTGACCTTCGCGCGGCCCGGCTCGGGCGTCCTCGAACCGGTCGGGCTCGCCGCCCTGCTGGCGCGGGCGGCGAGCGATCCGGCGCTCGCCGGCGTCGCGGTCGAGCTCGCGCCGGCGGACCCTTCCGTGCCGGCGATTGCCGGCGATCCGCATCTGCTGCAGCGTGCCTTGCGCAATCTCCTGCTCAACGCCGCCCAGGCGACGCTTGCCCATGCGGACGACGCGCAAGCCGGCGTCCCGGCTGCCGGCAGGGCTCCGATCGTCGTTGCGCTCCGCCGCGACGGCGCCGCGGCCGTGATCACCATCGACGACAGCGGCGGCGGAATCTCTGCCGAGATTCGCGACCGCCTGTTCGAGCCGTTCGCCTCGGGGCGGGCGGGCGGGGCCGGACTCGGCCTCGCGCTGGCGCGCCGCATCGTTGTCATGCACGGCGGCAGCCTCGCGCTGCTGCCGCGCGAGCCGCACGGGGTGCGCGCCGAGATCCGGTTGCCGCTTGGCAATTCGGCTACCTAAGGTAGCAGACCTCTCCCCGCGTTCCGCCCCCCCTGCCGGAGTGCCAGGCAGAACTGTTGGAAACACGAGCCTTAGCACGCTCCGCAGGCGCCCCCGCAGTTGGTATCGGAGTTGCTCTACTTCTCCCTGACCTCCGAAGGAGAACTTCATGCAACCTGTCCGGAACGGCTCGACAGCCCCGTGCCCCCCTCCCCGCTCGAGCGAGGCCGGCTTCTCGGTCATCGAGGGGCTGATCGCGGCGCTGCTGTTGCTCGTCGTCACCCTCGGCATCCTGCCGCTCTTCTCGCGCGCCATGAACAACAACGTCAAGGGCAACGACTCGACGCGGCAGTCGAACGGCGCGACCGACTCGCTGGAGTCGGCGGAGGCCCTGCCGTTCAACAGTGGCGCCCTGTTCGTGGCCGGCGGCAGTACCTCCGTCGTGGTGAACGAGACGCTCGCGCTCAAGAAGATCGCTTCGCCCACCGGCGGACCCGACCAGGCGATCTCGAACCTCTGGGAACTGCCGGCCGACCTCGGCACCGACGATCTCCAGATCATGAATCGTCAACGCACCGTGCGCCAGTTCAGTTTCGACGACTTCGTCGACAACCAGACCTTTGACAACCCGCTCGACGGTGACGTCGAACCACGGCTGATTCATTTCAAAGTCGTCGACGTCACGATGCAGGACGCCTCCGACGCCGGGGCCATTCCTTACCAGCTGCGCGTCATCCAGGCGTACTGAGGAGAGCCCCGAATGCCCTCGAATCCGCAGAACTCCCGGCAGGCCGGTTTCTCCCTCATCGAGCTCCTGATCGGCATGCTGATCGCGGTCGAGATTCTCGTCGCCGCGCTCACCATTTTCGACGTCCACAACCGAATGGCGCGGGTCCAGCTGCAGATCACCGACATGCAACAGTCGCTCCGCGTCGCGCAATACGACATGGTGCGCACTACCCGCATGGCCGGGCGTGGCGGGCTGCCTGCCGAATTTCGCGTCGACAACGACGACATCTCCGTGCCCTGGCTGCGCGGACTCGCGGTCGAGGTGCGCGATAACGTCCTCGAAGGCGGTGACGATCAGGTCGCGCTCGGCATCGACGAACCGGTGGCCCAGCCCGGCACCGACATCCTCACCGTACGCGGCTGCCTCTCGGGTCTCCTGTTCCAGATGGACCCGACCGATCCGACCGACTTCACCGCCACGACCCTCACCATCAACCGGGATCTCCCCAACGGCCGTTCGCAGGATCTCGCGCAGCTCCTCGAGCCGGGTTTCTCGAGCCCGATGCTGCTCCAAAGCTCGGTGAGCCGCGGCCAGTACGTGGTCGCCGAGGTCGCGAGCGTCGCAGGAAACGCGACGAGCGTGGTCTTGACCATCACCTTCGCGTCGACGCTCTCGCCGCCCAATCCGCTCGTCGTCGCCCTCCCGGCGGGATTCGTTCCCGGCTTCGCCTGCGCGCTCGAGGAGTACCGCTACTACGTGCGGCCGACGAATATCGCCGACGCGAACGGCGATATCCAGCTCAGCCCGAAGCTCGCCCGGGCGCGGATGATCCCGGGCACGGAGCTCCCCCATGACGAGGACGACGCCAATCTCTCGCTCGACTTGGCCGACGAGATCTTCGACCTCCAGGTCGCGCTCGGCTTCGACACTGATTACGACTCCGCCGGCAGCGGCGTCGGCTCGTTCGACGACGACGTCGATTCCCTGGGCGTCGACGACGTCTTCTACGAGGGTGTCGACGACGATGCCCGCTCTACCGACGACTGGCTCGGCAACTCGAGCTCGGACAACCCGGCTGCGACGCAGTACCGGGTGAACGCCGCGATCGCGGCGCGCCCGGTGCGGCTCTACTACGTCCGCATCTCCACCCTCGGCCGAACGGCGCGGCGCGATGCGAAGTATGCCGCCCCGGACTTCGATCCCGTGGCCGGCGAGGACTTCATCGAGAACAACAACTACGACGTTGATCCGGCGAGCTACTTCAAGACCCCGGAGAACCGCCAGTTCCGACATCGGCTCCTGCGGACCGTGGTCGACCTGCGCAACATTTGAGCCAGTGAGCCACTGATCCATTCGAGCCACCGAGACGATCGAGGCCCCTTATGAATAGAACATCCGCTTCTCCCGACGCCCGCGCCGACCGCCGCTCTGAAGCCGGCAGCGCCTATCTCGCCACCCTCCTCGTGTTGGTGGTGCTCACCATCCTCGGGCTCTCGCTCGCGGTGGTCACCCAGACCGAGGTGCTGATCGGCGGCAGCGAGAAGCAGGCGACCCGCCAGCTCTTCGCCGCCGGTTCGGGTGTCGAGCTCGCCGCGGCCCACGAACTGGTGAGCCGCGACTCGGCGAGCCACCGGATGCGGCTCGGGCAGCGCACCGAGGACGTTCTGGGGCAGGACACGGTGATCGGCGATGACATCTGTTCCTCGCCGTACATCCAGATCGCCACCGGCGTCTGCAACCTCTGCGCGATGAATCAGGACACCGAGTACGCCGCCGTGCAGTACGGCGTCACCGTCAACGCCCTGCGCCGCGGCGACGCCACCCTCGGGGCGAAGAAGTCGGTGGGCGCGGTCATCGCCCTGGAACCCTGGCAGCGCAGCTTCGCCGGTTTCCAGTTCGGCGGTGACGCGCCGCTCCAGACCCCCGACGACCTGACGATCGATGTCGATACGACGACCGAAGTCGACCCCTGCGAGGGTCTCTACCTCAAGATCTAGCGTTCCGGAGAACCGACCATGAAGATCCGAACCTCGAAGCTCCGATTCTCGCTCGCCCTCGCGGGAACGCTCGCTGCGACCTTGACGGTGACCGGCATGCCGCTGTCCGCCGACGATCGCGACATCCTTCGCGAGTCGACGACCAAGCCCTACCTCTTCGTCATCCTCGACACCTCGGGCTCGATGAACTGGGCGCCGAGGTGCACCGCGGCGGATGTCGCGGACGGCGACTGCACCTATCTCTGCCCGACCGGCGACTGTGCGGTGCCTCGCGACGGCGACGACCCGGCGTCGAAGTTCCGCCAGTCCAAGGAAGCGCTCTACGAGGTGTTGAAGGAGGTCGACGACATCGACCTCGGCTTCGCCACCTACAACTCCGACGATCTCGGAGTGACCAACAAGCACTGGCTCTATAAGGTCATCACCGGGGAGCCTCAGATCACTCTCGAGTCCGGGGCGGGATACCCCCTGCACGGCACGGACGAGGTCTTCGGACCGGCGATTGCGTGCGACCGCGGCGATGGCGACGACAATGAGATGGGTTGCTTCGCGACCAGCGATCGCGCCGCAGATACCACAGACATCTGGGAGATGACCAAGGTCCGGCGGCTGCCGAAGTTCGGGGTCAATCCCTCGGCCGCGACCACTCCGGTGAGCTTCTACATTCGCAACGCCAATCAGGTCTACTACGTCACCTACAGCGGCGCGACCCAGGCCTACGACAGCGAGATCCTGGTGCACGTGCGCGTGGACCGCTGCACCGGCACCCCGACGAACGATCCTTCGAACGGCTGCAACGCCGCCAGCGAGCGCACCCTGCAGGGCCAACTGGACATCCGGTACTCCCTGGTCGGCGACTTCATCATGTGGGACTTCAACGTCCGGCGAACCCCGGTCGTCGGATCCTCTGGCAACGGCTATTTCAACGCGACGTTTTCGACTTCGGGCAACACTTGCACCGGCCTCGACCCCAATTCGGACACCGGCTCCGACGATTACCTCGGAGGGAACTTGAAGCAGCTCACCGGCCCGCCGAGCAATCCGGCCGCCTACTACAACCCCACGGGTACGGCGAACGACTGGCGCTTCGAGTACGGCGACTTCGTGCCGCTGTCGTGGACGCTGAGCAACAAGGACCAGCTCCTGAATCGCCTGGCGCCGCGGCTGAACGGCGGCGATCCGGCGACCGACCCGGAAGCCTTCGGAAACGCCACCTATCTGAAAGATCTTCGGGACGGCGCAGAGGCGTTCCTTCGCGTCAAGGACCTCTCCTACAAGCCGCTGATTCCGAGCGGCTCGACGCCCCTGGGGAACTCGCTGAGGAGCTTCCGCAACTGGTTCAAGGGCTGCGACGTCAGCAACAGCGCCTGCAACACCTCCACCGGATGGGACGACTTCGCGGCGGCCAACGACCCTTCGTGGGGCTGTCGACGGAAGTTCATTCTCCTCCTGACGGACGGAGACGAGACCTGCGGCGGCGCTCCCTGTGCCTATGCCGACATCCTCGATGACACAGAAGACGGCAATGGCGACGGCGTCTCGACCTATGTCGTCGCCTTCGGCGTGCCGACCGGAACGAATACCCTCAACTGCATGGCGGCCGATGGCGGAACCACCGCGCCGATCCTGCCGCAAAACAAGGAGCAGCTCGTGGAGGCCCTGAAGGGCATTTTGAGTCAGATCCGCGAGGAGGCCTCCGCCTTCGCCTCCGCAGCCGTGCCGCAGGTGCAGGCCAACGCCACCGACAAGATCTTCCTGTCGAGCTTCACGCCACTGGGCGATGCCGGCTTCTGGGCCGGCCGTATGGACTCCTTCCTCAAGCCGCTGCCGCTCGACGATCTGGGGCGTCCCGATCGCTCGATCCTCTGCGACTCCGACACCAAGGCGAGCTGCTTCCTCTGGGATGCCGGCGATGTGCAGGAGGGCCACCAGGGTGGTGCCGGGACGTACGCCCCCCAGGGACTCCTGCTCCAGGCGCCGCATCCGGACGATGTCGACGCCGTCCCGCCGTTCGACGCCGGCGAGCTCCAGCTCGGAACGGGCGCCGACGAACGCCGCGTCGTTTACACGCAGTACTCCGCGCCGGGCAACCGCAAGCTGTTCACCTACCCCACGACGGCCGCCGAGAAGTACGACCTTTGGGACGGCTTCGAGATCGGTTACGTCGTCGGCAACTCCGCCTCGGAGACGGCGGCGGACGAACGCGCGAATACCGTCATCACCCAGGTGCTGCTCGAGAAGGAAGGGTCGGTCGAGGTCGGCACTGTCACCACGCCGGTCACCTACCTGCTCGGTGACATCTTCCACGCCGATCCACTGGTGATCAACAAGCCTTCGAACTTCACCTACTACACGAGCGATCCCTACCAGAACAAGGCGCTCTGCGGCGTGGCTACGGATCCGAACCGCTCGCCCCCGACCTCGTACAAGTGGTTCGCCGACCGCAACGTCTGCCGCCGCACTCTGCTGCTCACGGCATCGAACGACGGCCAGTTGCACGCCTTCGATGCCGGGATCTTCCGCGATCCGCCGTCCGGCAGTGCCGAGTGCCTCCTGCCGGCGAAGGACCTCGACGGCGATGGCACCGCCGAGACCGACGAGTTCAGCGACGGCATCGTGGACTACGACGAAGACGACGCCGTCGAATCGGCGACAGAGCACGTCCTCGACGGCGCCTACGACAACGGCACCGGGCGCGAGATCTTCTCGTTCATTCCGCGGGCGATGCTCGAGCCGGTTCGAACCCTGGTGGAAGAGCAGGATCGCAACAAGGGACCCTGGGGGATCGACGGCAGCCCCCGCGTCGATGACTTCTTCATCGACCCGCAGGCCGCCGAGAACGGCTCGACGACCTGCGCCGACCGCGAATGGCGGACCGTGCTCATCGGCGGCTATCGCGAAGGCGGACCGGGATACTACGCCCTCGACGTCACGCAGCCCGACACGCTCGACGACGAGAACGTGCCCCAGCCCACCGCCGGCTACACGCCTTCCTGCTTCGACGGCGGCGCCGACTGCGGCAACGTGCCCTATCCGTCGGTGCTCTGGGAGTTCCAGGACAAGCAGAGCGTTCAGGTGAGCGCCGGCATCTGGATCGACCTCGAGCTCGACGAGGATCTGAACAACGAGCGTGATCTCGGCGACTCCTGGAGCAAGGCGACGACCGGCAGGATCCGCGTCTGCACCGGCGCCTGCGGAGCCAACGAGACCGAGGACCGCTTCGTCGCCATCTTCGGCGGCGGACTCGGCGACGATCCGTTCTACCCGCGCGGCAACTTCATCTACATGGTCGACATCGAGACCGGCAAGACGATCTACAAGAAGCGGGTGATCGGCTCGATCCCGGCCGACATCGCGGCTGTCGACGTCAACGGCGACTCCTACATCGACCGCCTCTATTTCGGCACCACCGCAGGCTTCATCTACAAGGTGCAGCTCGAGACCTCGGCGGGATCGCCGATGCACCTCGCGAGTCAGGTCTTCCAGACGCGCAGCGCAGGAGTCAACTACAACTTCACCGCCGAGCGCCTGCGCGGGCCGTTGACGGAGGTCAAGCGCTACGATCCGTTCCAGATCTTCTCGACCGGCGGACGGCCGATCTACCAGGAGATTGCAGCCATCTACGTCGCCCATCGCAATCGCGTGGCGCTCGCAGTCGGCACCGGCAACCGGTGGAATCTGTGGCAGTTCGACGGCCAGACCGGCCGCTTCTACATGCTGCTCGACAACGACACCTCGAACTCCACCGGCGCGTTCGTCGACACCGACCACGACGGCGTGCTCAACATCACCTGCAGCGGTTGCACCCAGCCCCTGACCGAATCGAAGTACGAGACGATCGCGCCGGACGATCCCAACGATGCAGCGACCGCGGTCAACCTCCTGTACGACGGTAACGGCAGCGGGAGTCTTCCGGGCTGGATTCTCACCCTCGCGGCGGACGAGAAGGTCATCACGGAGACGTTCTCGCTCGCCGGCATCAGCATCTTCACCTCGTTCCAGCCGACCGAAGTGGCGAACGACGACGGCACCTGCAGCCGGGCCGGCAGAAGCCACATCTTCATCGTCGGGACGGTAACGGCACTCGGCTACAGCATTCCGACCAGCGGTGACCTCTCCGACCGGCAGCGCTACACCGAGGTTCAGCAGTTCACCACGCCGCCCTTCGTCGAGCAGAGCGCCACCAAGAATCCCGAGGCCGGCGGCGGTTCGGACGACCACGCCGACTACATCACCGAGTCCCTGGGCCTCATCCGGGACGAGCTCAAGTCGCTGCAGTCGACACGATGCCGGTATGCGAATTACACTCAGAACATCAAGACGATCCGCTCGGACACCGGCCTGGTCTTCATCGCCCCGGTGCCGCTGTGCATCGACCCGACGAGTTGGAAGGAGTTCTGATGCCGAAGACTCTTCGCACCGCGCTGTTGACGGCGACGAACCTCGCTTTCGGACTGGCCGTTCTCTCGACGGCTGGCCCGTTGCAGGCCGACTGGCTGGTAACCCGAGACGGCGCCCGCATCGAGACCAAGGGCGCCTGGAAGGTGGACGGCCGGCGGGTCCTCTTCACCGTGCCGAACGGCACGCTGTCGATGATCCGCACCGACGAGGTCGATCTCGACCAGAGCGCCCTCGTGACCACCCAGGCCAGGGAGGCGCCGGTGGCTCCGGTGCCGGTCGTGAAGGAGAAGAAGGAGCCGGTCCTGCGCCTGACCGAAAAGGACATTCCACCGGTCAGCGCGGCGGCGCTCGCGGACGACGAAGCTGCCAGGGCCGCCGGTATACCTGGCAAGGAGGGCGACGTCGACTCGGCCCAGGAGGCGGCGACGTCGCCGCTCGAGGTGATCTCGTGGGAGAAGACCGAGAACGCCACCGGCGACGGCCTCGAGATCTTCGGTACGATGAAGAACGGCAGCCCGAATATCGTCACGACGCCGACCCTGATGGTGGCGATCTACGACGCCGACGGGGGTCTCCTCGCGACGAACAACGGCGAGGTCAACTCGCCGCAGATCCAGCCCGGCAAGACCGCCAACTTCCGGGTCGCCTTCCCGGGCGTCCCCGACTTCGCCTCGGTGAAGTTCGATGCCCAGGGGCGGGGATACAAGCCGCGGGTCGAGAATGCCGGCGTCGACGAGACGGAGCCGGCGGAGTACGAAGATCCCGCCGAGATGCCGACCGGCGACGAATCCGCCACCGACTTCGAGACCGAAGAGCCGCCGTCCGAGTAAGGTCTTCCTGCCGCAGCAACCGCGAAGGGCCGGCGATCGCCGGCCCTTTTCTTTTCCCTCCGCTCGCCCTCACTCGCGATAGCGCGGGTAGCCCTTGAGGTCGTACTCCTCCACCCGCCGCAGCAGGGTGCGGTAGCTCATCCCGAGGGCCGTGGCGGCGATCCGCTTGTCCCCCCCGGACTCGCGCAGCGCCCGTCGCAGGCGCTCGCGTTCGTCCTCGGGAGAACCCTCGCCGGCCTCGCCCGGCGCCGCAACGCTCCCCCCCGTCGCGCCCGCTCCGCCGCCCTTCCGACCCAGGAGCCGCGCGATCTTCTCCGCCGACAGGCGTTCTCCCGGGGCGAGGATGGCGGCGCGTTCGAGGACGTTCGCGAGCTGCCGGACGTTGCCGGGCCAGGGCTCGGCGGCGAGGAGCGCCAGGGCATCCGGCGCGAGCTCGAAGGGTGCGAGTTTGAGACGCGCGGAGAGCTCACCGGCGAGGTGGCGGGCGATCGCTGCAATGTCGCTCGCCCGTTCGCGCAGCGCCGGTAGCTCGATCGGGAAGATCTCCAGACGGTAGAGAAGGTCGGGCCGGAACTCCCCGGCCGCGACCATCTCGCCGAGCTTGCGGTTCGTCGCCGCGACCAGCCGGACGTCGGCGGTCAGGGTCGTGCTGCCGCCGACGCGCTCGAAGCGTCCGTCGTCGAGGACCCGGAGGACCTTCGCCTGCACGCCGAGCGGCAACTCGCCGACCTCGTCGAGCAGCAGCGTCCCGCGGCTCGCGAGCTCGAACCGCCCCGCGCGGCGGCGGTCGGCGCCGGTGAAAGCGCCCTTTTCGTGTCCGAAGAGTTCGGCTTCGACCAGCGTTTCGGGGATTGCCGCGCAGTTGACCGCCACGAACGGCCCCTCACGCCGCGGCGACAGGGCGTGCAAGGCGCGCGCGAAGAGCTCCTTGCCGGTGCCGCTCTCGCCGGTCAGCAGCACCGTGCTCTCGGTCGGCGCGACCCGTTCGAGGGCGCGGATCGCGGCACGCAGCAGCGGATGCGAGCCGACGATTGGCGGCGCACCGGGGGGGGCGAAGATCGGCGGCGCCGCCGGCTCTTCGACGAGGCCCGCGACGAGCGCGAAGAGGCGATCGATGTCGACCGGCTTCTCGAGGAAGTCGGCGGCGCCGAGCTTCATCGCGGCGACGGCGGCCGCCACCGATCCGAAACCGGTGAGCACCAGAACCGGCGGCGGCGGCGTGCGCTCGCGTGCCAGGGCCAGCACATCCAGACCGCTGCCGTCGGGCAGCATCAGGTCGGTGAGGACGAGGTCGATCGGCTCGGCCGAGGCCAGATGGGTCCGCGCCTCCGTGAGGTCGCCGGCCGCGGCGACGGCGTAACCTTCGCCGCCGAGTGCCCGCACCAGCATCCGGCGCAACGATTCGCGGTCTTCGACGACCAGCAGCCGGAGCGCCATGACGGCTGCTAGCCTCCCGCCGCCAGCGCGCGCTCGACGGCGCTCGCCAGGGTTTCGTCGTCGGCCGGGTCGAGCGTCCGCAGATCGAGCCAGAAGCGGCCCTCGCGCAGGGCACCGAGCACCGGCGGCGCCTCGCCGCTGCCCCGCCGGAGGCGCGCGGCGAGCTCCGGCGTCGAGACGGCTCCCGGCAGGGCGAGAGCCGGGCCGGAAATCGGGATCTCGGGTGCCGCCCCGCCACCGACGAAAGCCGGGGCCTGGAGGATCTCGGCGCCGAGACGGGCGGCGAGCGGCCGCAGGCGGCGTTCGAGGTTCTCCGGAGACTCCCAGAGCCGGTCGATCGGCAGCGGCCGGCGAGCCAGGTGGAGGCGCAGGACCCCGTCGAGAGCCGCGGTCACGAGGCGGCCCGGACGCACCGCGCGGTAGATCGGATGCCGGGCGCAGGTTTCGACCAGGTCGCGCCGGCCCAGGAGGAGCCCTGCCTGGGGCCCGCCCAGGAGCTTGTCGCCGCTGCCGACGACGAGGTCGGCGCCGGCCGCGAGGAGCTCGGCCAGGCTCGGATGCCCTGCGAGGGCGGCGGCCTCGGCCGAACCTGCCGCGGGCGCCGGCGGCCGCAGCAGGCCCGCCCCTTCGTCGACGAGCAGCGCGATGCCGCGGGCGCGCGCCAGCGCGGCGAGCGCCGGCGCCTCGACCGCGGCGACGAATCCGGCGATGCGGAAGTTGCTGGCGTGCACCTTGAGCAGCAGCGCGGTCGCCGGACCGATGGCGCGTTCGTAGTCGGCGAGGCGGGTCCGGTTCGTCGTCCCGACCTCGACGATCTTCGCTCCCGACGCCTGAAGGATCTCCGGAATGCGGAACGAACCGCCGATCTCGACCAGCTCGCCGCGCGAGACGACGACCTCGCGCCCCTGCGCCACCGCCGACAGCGCGAGCAGCAGGGCCGCGGCACTGTTGTTGGTGACCCGCGCCGCCTCGGCCCCGGTGAGCGCGGTGAGCAGCCCCTCGAGCCGGCCGGAGCGCTCGCCCCGGCGGCCGGTCGCAAGATCGAGCTCGAGGTCGCAGGCGGCGGTCTGCAGCCCGACGAGTTGCGCCGCGACCTCGGCGGGCAGGGGGGCGCGACCGAGGTTGGTGTGCAGGAAGATCCCGGTGGCGTTCAACACCCGTCGCAGTGGCATCCCGAACCGGCCCTCGAGACGTTGCCGGAGGTCCTCCGGGAGCCTCTCCAGGCGCTCGTCGAGCTCCGCCTCGCCGAGGCGGCCGGCCGCGAGCGCCTGCCGGAGCTCCGCGAGCGCTTCCCGCACTTGGGTGGCGAGCGAGTCCGTTCCGTATAATGTCTGGAGCGACTTGACTCGTGGATCCGCCAGCACGCGATCGACCGCAGGAAGCTGCCGGCGGCGATCGGAATCCACGGAAGACATCGGTCGTTCCGCCGATTCTAGGAGATCCGGCCCGTGAATCCCAGAAAGCCCACCGCCAGCCCCGCCCGCCCCGGACCCTCGGGGTCCTCCGGGCCCGCCGCTCCCTTCGGAAGCTCCGCGGGCCGTGGCGTGCGCGGCGACCGGACGGGGGCGGCGCCGGCAGCGGGCAGTCCGTCGGCGACTCTGCAGCTCGACCTGGTCGCCGACAGCATCGAGAAGTACAAGATCGAGTTCGAGCGCTTCCTCGCCGGGGCGACGATGGTGCCTCCGGAAGAGCGCCGGTTGCGTCTGGTCCGTGAGCTGCGTGAGCTGCGGAGCGCGAATCTCCGGACCTCCGCCGACCAGTTCCGCCTGGCCTCGATGGAAGCCCGCTTCAACAGTTACTCCGAGCTCTTCAACCGTCGGCTCCGCGATCGCGAGGAGGGCCGCGGCGTTCGCCCGCAGCGCGTGAGCGTTCCGCCGGCCGAGCGCCGCCTCGACGCGGCGGCCGGCGTGGTGGTCAGCGACCGTCTCGAGCCGGCGGCGGTCGATGCGCTCTACCAGACCCTGACCCGCCGCCCCGACGGGGCCTCGGGCACGAGCGGCCCCCCGGCGATGGAGCTCGCCGCCTTCCGCGGCTATCTCTCGCAACAGATCGAGTCGATCCGGCTCAAGACCGGCTGCGAGGCGGTGCAGTTCCGCATCGCCACCGAGGATGGCAAGCTCAAGCTGAAGGCGAAGCCGGTCAGCAAGTAGTCGAATCGACGCCCGAGCCAACCGTTTCCTGAAAGGACTCGCCCTTGCGCAAGCTCATCCGTTCCGTCGCCGCCATGCTCGCCGGCGCCGCGCTCTTCGCCGCTCTCTCGTACGCTGCGGCGCCCAGGAACCTCGGTCGCGCCATCGAGGTGCAGCGCGCGCTCGTCGCCGAGCGGCCGACGGACTCTTCGGCCGAGAACGACCTCGGGAACCTCCTCGTCCTGGCCGACGACATGGAGGGCGCCGAGCAGGCCTACCGCCGGGCTCTCGAGCTCGACGAGACGAACGCCTCGGCGCACTTCAACCTGGGCCTCCTCCTGCAACAGCAGGGCGAGCGCAAGCAGGCGCTGAAGGAGTTCGAGCGCACCCTCGAGCTCGATCCGCGCCACGCCTGGGCGCAGTACCAGATCGGTACGATCCTCCACGCCCAGGGTAGCGAATCCGCGGCGCGCAAGGCCTACGCCAAGGCGCTCGCGCTCGATCCGGACCTGGGCAACCCGCGGGTCAATCCGCACCTGATCGACAACGAGCTCGCGACGGCAGCGATGCTCTACGCCTACCACCACTATCGCGATGAGCTCCTGCCCGCGAAGGAGTACGAGGAGCCGGCGCGCATCGCCGGCGTGCTGATCGATCGGCCCGCGGGCGGCACCCAAGCGGGCGAGGCGGGCGTCGAGGCCGCAAGCGGCGCTGCGGGCGGATTCGTGCGCGGCCCCGAGACCGCCGGCGCGAGCGGCGAGGCGGTCGCCGAGGGCCTGCCGACGGAGAAGGTCGAGCCGCCGGACGACGATCCGACCGCGGACTCCGAGTCGCGGACGCTGTCGAACAAGGATCTCGACCCGTCCCGCGCCTCGAACCAGATCGTCGGTGGCGGCGTGCCGGCGCGAGCCGGCGCCGCCGGCCGCACCACCGGCGGCCAGATCACCTCCGGCAACCGCGGCCGCACCCGCGACGCCCAGCCGACCCCCCTGCGCCCCACCCTGCGCGGCCCGACGGGCAGCGGCTCGGCGCCGCTCGCGCCCGTGCCGCCCACCACCTTCCAGCCGACCGGCGACAGCACCGGCATGATCGAAGTCCGCCTGGTCGAAATCGACGAGTGGAGCTGAGAACTTCTACACGTTGAACCGGAAGTTGATGACGTCGCCGTCGGCGACGATGTACTCCTTGCCTTCGAGGCGGAGCAGGCCTTTGTCGCGGCAGTGGGCGAGGGTCTTGTGTTCGAGGAGGGCCTGGCAGGCGACGACTTCGGCGCGGATGAAGCCGCGTTCGATGTCGGAGTGGATGGTGCCGGCGGCCTCCTTGGCGTGGGTGCCGCGGCGGATCGTCCAGGCGCGGACCTCGTCCTCGCCGACGGTGAAGAAGGCGATTCTTCCCAGGAGATCGAAGCTCGCGCGCAGGACGCGGTCGAGCGACGGCTCGGTGAGGCCGAGGTCGCCGAGAAACTCCTTCTGCTCGGCGGCGGTGAGGCGCGAGATCTCCTCCTCGATCGGCGCCGAGACGACGATCGCCGGATGCTTCGCCACGTCGATGCCGAAATCGCTCGGCGCCGCCGTCGCGACTTGCGGCTCGCCGACGTTCAGCACCACCAGCATCGGCTTCGCCGTGAGCAGCTGGTAACCGCGCAGCAGCCGCTCGTCGTCGGGGTCGAGGCGGAGCGTGCGCACCGGGCGCTCCGCCTCGAGCGCCGGCAGGACGATCTCCTTGAGGAGCTTCCTCTCGCGCTCCTCCTCGGGCGCGCCGCCGCGCTTGGCGGCCTTCTCGAGACGGTCGAGGCGGCGCTCGATCAGCGAATGGTCCGAGAGGATGAGCTCGAGGTCGAGCGTGTGCACGTCGCGCAGTGGATCGACGCTGCCTTCCGAGTGCGCGATCTCCGGGTCTTCGAAGGCGCGCACGACGTGGATCAGCGCGTCCACCGTCTTCAGCTTCGCGAGGTCGAGGCTCTCCGCCCCCTCGCCCTTCGAGATGCCCGGGATGTCGACGTACTCGACCGTCGCTGGCGTGTACTTCTTCGGATTGAACAGGTCACGGAGCGTCGCGAGCCGCGGGTCGGGCACCTTGGCGATGCCGATGTGGGTGGCGTCCGAGGCGAGGAACTTGCCCGTCGCCTCGCGCGAGGCGGTGAGTGTGTTGAAGAGGGTCGTCTTGCCGACTTTCTGGAGACCGAGGATTCCGAGCTGCATGGCAGGCAGAATACCAGTCCCGCCTCAGCCCGCGAGCACCCGGAGCCCGCTCACCAGCATCGACGGCGCGCCGAACATTCCGTCGCCGGGGACGAAGGAGAGGTCGCGCCCGAGCTCGCGGATCCCCGCGAGGAGGCCCGCGACGTCGCCGCAGAGGCGGACGCGGCCGAGCGGAGAGACCGCACGGCCGGCCGCGAGGTGGAGCCCCGAGACCGCGACCTCGAAGGCGAGGCTTGACGGATCGATCCGCACGGCGCCTTCGGCGTCGAGCAGGTAGGCGCCGGCACCGCCCGCTTCGACGAGATCGGCAACCGGCGTGGGGCCGGGCTCGACGAAGAGGTGGGTCGGCGCGCGGCGCGGCAGGTCGCGCCAGCTCGCCCGGCGTGCGCAACCGGGAACGGCGGCGCGGCCGGCCTCCCACCACGCAAGGAGCGGCTGCACGAAGCGGCCCTGCTCGACGAGACGGACCCGTCCGCTGGGCAGTCCTTCGCCGTCGACCGGCGAGACCAGGACGCCCTCGGCGAGCCGCCCGTCGTCCACCAGGCTGAGCGCCGCGGAAAAGGCACCGAGCGCCAGCAGGCGGTCGCTCGCCGCCGGTCCGAGAAAGAGCGGCGCGAGCGCTTGCACGAGGCGCGCCGCGAGCGGCGCCGCAAGAAGGAGCGGCAGCCCGGGGGCGACGACTCCGGTCGCCGACCGCTCGCCGTTGTCGGCCAGGGCGCTCAGCCGATCCGCCAGCCGCAGCGCGAGGGCGCGCGGCTCGAAGCGCCGGGCCTCGCGCTCGGCACCTTCGAAGAGACACCGACGCCCGCGATCCTCGACTTCGAGCCGCAGGTAGGCGGCGCGGGCCCGCGACTCGGCGCGCAGGCCGCTGGTCGAGAGCAGCGTCCACTCCGCGGCGCCGTCCTCGAGCCAGGCCTGCCGGAGCCGGCTCCCGGGAAGCTCCCGCCGCAGCTCGCGCTCGATCGAGGAGAGGAGCGTAGCGGCGACCGACTCCGTGGCGAGCGGCGTGTCGAACTCGGCCGGCGCGCTCCATGGCCCACCGCCGGCGTCGAGAACCGTCCCGCCGGCCGCCATCGTCGGGTCGGGCAGGCGCAGCGGATGCGGGCTGGGCTCCGGGAGCTCGAGGCCGGGGTCGGCGCTACCGGTGGCGGCGCAGAACAGTGATCGTCGCCGGTCGCCGGCGCGCAGCGCCCAGCCCGCCTCGGTAGCCATCGCCTGGGTCATGCGCACAGAGCCTTCCGGGTCGACCCCGCCGGCCTCGCGCACAAAACGCCGGCTGCGGCCGCTCTTCTCGAAAATCTCGGCCTCGGCAAGTCCCCGCCGCCCGAGGTCGGCGAGCAGCGCTTCGGCGCCCGGGCTGGGCTTCATCGCCCGCCTTCCCGGCTCTCGCCGCGTCCGGCGCTCCTCACGAGCCCACTGGCGATCTCCATCCCGGCGAGGACCAGCGACGGCGCCGTGGCCCAGACCGCGCGGCGCTGCCCGCCCTTGGCGCACCAGCCGGCTCCGGCGGCCTGCGCGTCGTCGCCGACGGCGACGACCGCCGCGAGCAGCTCTGGCACGCGGCTGCGGATGCGGAACGGACCGCAGCTCTCGGCCTGCGCGCCGTCGCGGATGATGCGACCGCAGGGGGCATGCAGCACGACCTCGCCGGACTCAGGGTCGAGCGACCCCTGGTCGAGCTCGGGCACGAAGAGTCCGCCCTCGGCGGCGGCGAACATCGCCGAGGCGTCGGCCCCGCCTGGCAGCAGCTCGAGGTGATGGGTGCGTGGCAGCGGCGTCTGGTGGCGGCTGCCGCGAAAACCCGAGCCCGGCATCAGCTGCTCGGAGCGCGTCGCGTGCAGGGCGTCCGCGATCGGCTGGTCGACCCGGCCACCGCGGATCAGCCAGCGGCGCACGACCGCCTGCCCCTCGTCGTCGGTCGTCCGGTCGACACCGCGCGGCGCGCGGCGCGGATCGTCGAGGACGTCGAGCAGCGGACGGCCGGCGGCCGGCGCCTGCCGGAGCTCCGCCGCTCCGGCCGCGCTCCGGTAGCCTTCGCCGGCGGCGCCGGCGGCGAGGAGGTCGGCTTCGAGAGCATGGCCGACGGCCTCGTGCAGCATCACGGCGGTCGCCCCCGGCGAGAGCAGCAGCGGGTAGCGGCCAGGGGCTGGCGGCGGCGCCTCGCGCGCCCGGAAGCGGGTCACCAGCGCCCGCGCCACGCGTTCGGCCTCGCCCGCCTGGAGCGCTGTCGCCAGGGCTCCGTAGCGGCCCCAGGGCATCTCGACATCGAGGCTGTAGAAGACCTCGCGTTCGCCGTCGGGAACCCAGCGCGGCCCGACCACCTGCAGATCGCGGCGATGCCAGCGCGTAGTCAGGCGGAAGGGGAAGGCAACGTGATGCCTGCGGATGGCGCGCTCGAGCTCGGCTGCGAAGTTGCGCAGCGTGGCGATCGGGACGGCGGGGATGGCAAGCGGGTCTCCGGCTGCGAGCTCCGGCTCGACCATCGCCGCGGGCTGGGCGCGCGCCACCTGGCGCAGGGCGCTCGCGAGACCGGCCCCGCTGATCTCGTCGCGGCTCGCGAGCCAGGCGCGGGGACCGCGCACCAGGCGCACCGCGAGACCCTCCTCCCGCCGGATCCGCAGGCCGCAATTCGCCTCGGCCGGCGGCCACTCGGCGTCGATGCGACGTTCGAAATAGACCTCGGCGAGATCGCCCGGTTCCGTGGCAACGGCGGCGAGCGCCCGCGCCACTGCCGCTGTGTCGAGCTTCGCCCAGGTCATTCCGCGGCGATTGTCCCACAGCGCGGCGGGGCCTTCCCGCCTAGAATGCACACGGAATCCGCTATGCCTGCCGCCGCCGAACCGTCCGCGTCCCTGCTCTCGACCCTGCACGAGAAGCTCGCGCTGCGGGCGCTCGCCGACGGCAGCGCCAGCGCCCAGCCAGGCGAGAGCGAGAGCTCCGTCGAGGCGACGGTCTGGCGTGCCCTCGCCCTGCGGCTGGCCCGAACCGACGCCGCGGCGAGCGCACAGGCGGCCGCCGAAGCCGTCGCCCGTCTGCAGGGCCCCGACGGGCGGGTGAGCCTCTCGGCGCTCCATCCCGGCGCCTACAGTCCGACTTCGGTGGCGATTCTCGGCTGGCACGGCCGGCCTGAGTTCGCGGGCGCGCGCGAGCGCGCGGTCGCCTTCCTGCTCGAGCATCGGGGCGACCACTTCCCGCGCTCGCCCGAGAGCGCGCTCTCCATGGACACCGATCTCGCAGGTTGGCCCTGGATCGACCGCACCTTTTCGTGGGCCGAACCGACGGCGCTCGCTCTCCTGGCACTCGAATCGGTTGGCGAGGGCGACCATCCCCGGGCCCGCGAAGGGCGCGCGCTCCTGCTCGATCGCCAGATCGCTTCCGGCGGCTGGAACTACGGCAACGCCCGCGTCTTCGGCTCCGATCTGCGGCCGGCGCCGGAGTCGACCGGCCTGGTGCTCGCCGCCCTGGCCGCACACACTCCGGCGGCTTCGGTCGCCAAGAGCCTCGCCTATCTCGAAACGGTTGCTGCGACGGTGCGCACGCCGCTCGCCCTGGGCTGGGCCTGCCTGGCGTCGAACGCCTGGGGTGCGGCGCGCGGTGAGGCGCGGCTTCGGTCCGACCCGAAGACGGATCCCGGCCAGGCCGCCGCGATCCACGAGACCCTGGCGCGCGAGAGCCGTTACGGCAGCTACGACAGCGCCGACCTCGCGCTGCTCGCGGTCGCCGCGGCGTCGCCGCGCGGCCTCCTCGACGCCCTCCGGGAGTCGGCTTGAGCCGCGACTGGCTGGTTTCGCGGCAGCCGTCGCGGCGCGAGCTGCTCGCCGCCTCCGCGATCTTCGCCACCGGCACCCTCGCCGGCTGCCGGCGCGATCTGCGGCCGCGCGTCTGCGTCGCGCGCGCCGCTTCGTACGCGGTGGACCTCGAGCCGATCCTGCGCGAGGCGCTGGTCGCGACCGGCATCACACCGGCCGCGGTCGCCGGGAAGCGCATCCTGCTCAAGCCGAATCTGGTCGAGACCGCGACCGGCGCCGGGCATATCAACACTCATCCCGAGGTGGTGCGCGCCACGGCCCGGGCGCTCGCCGCCTTCGGCGCCGCCGAGGTTCTGGTCGGGGAGGGTCCGGGGCACCGCCGCGACACGATCCTGGTGCTCGAGGAGTCTGGGCTCGCGCAGGTGCTCGTCGACGAGAAGCTGCGCTTCGTGGATCTCAACCGTCAGCGCGGCTTCGCCGTCGCGAACGCCGGCGGAAAGTCCGGCCTGGTGCGGCTGACGCTGCCGGTGGTCCTCGCAGAGATCGACTGGATCGTCTCGCTCGCCAAGCTGAAGACTCACCACTGGGCGGGCGCGACGCTCGCGATGAAGAACCTCTTCGGCCTGATGCCCGGCAGCTTCTACGGCTGGCCGAAGAACGTCCTGCATTACGCCGGTCTTCAGGAGTCGATCCTCGACATCAACGCCACCGTGCGGCCGCAGTTCGCCATCGTCGACGGCATCGTCGGCATGGAGGGGGACGGCCCGATCTTGGGCACCGCGAAGACCGCGGGCGTCCTCGTCGTCGGCACGAACCTCCCCGCGGTCGATGCCACCGCGGCGCGGGTGATGGGGCTCGACCCGGCGCGCATCCGCTATCTCGCCGCAGCCGGCGGCTGGCTGGGCCCGATCGCCGAAGAGGCCATCCACCAGGTCGGCGAGACCCTCGCCAGCGTGCGCACGCCGTTCGAGCTCGTCGACAGGATCCCGGCGCACAAGGATCTGCTCGACAAAGAGTCCGGCGCCGGGTATTAGGGATCAAGGCTGCAACGAAGGCTGAGGCTGGAACGCGATCGATGCGGTGCGCTGCGCTCGACGCATCCTACCTTTCAGAAACGGGTGAGAGTCTCCAGCCCGTAGGATGCGGTAAGCGAAGCGCACCGCATCGATCGCGTGCCGAATCCATCAGCGACCGTCACCGGTCTCTCGCGATCAGAACTCGAGGTGGAAACGCGAACCGGCGGCGGCCGGTTCGACGGTGAAACGGAGCTTGCGGCCGGCCTTCGTCCAGTCGCCGGGCGCGCCCGCCTGCCAGCCGGCGGCGCCGAGCTTCCGGGTCATCGCCGAGCGGACCGTCGACACCTCCGCCGGCGAAGCGAAGGCGACCCGGTAGCCGCCCTCCGGACGCGCGGTGAAATCGACCAGACTCGAGGGCCGGTAGACCGGAATGTCGGGCGGAAAGCCGTCGGGCAACGCGCCGGCCATGGCGTTCGGATCGGCGCGCCGTTCGATCCGATCCTCCGCCGTCGAGAGGGCGGCGTCCGGCGCGGCGGTGACCTCGACGGTCGCGAGCTCCTGCGACCTCTCGGCTGCGGGCGGTGGAGCGGGAGAGCAGGCTGCACCCAGCAGGAGAGCCGACGAAAGGACGGCTGCACGAGCCACCCGACGGACCCATCGCGCCGCCATCAGCCGGCCGACTCCGCTTCCCGCCGCGACCGGTACACCAGCACCTTCACCTCTTCGAGCGTCACCATCCCGTCCTCGATCATCGGGTCGAGCTCGGTGAGAAACGGTTCGATGCGTTCCCTTCGATCCACGATCTCGACCACGATCGGCAGGTCCTCCGAAAGGCGCAGGATCGAGGCGCGGTGA
>JAGPDF010000036.1 GCA_018057705.1 Thermoanaerobaculia bacterium
TTTCTCATCGACGCCGGCTTCCAGCTCGTCTACATGGTCGGGATGACCCTCCTCCTCACGCTGTGGCGCTGAGGGCCCTGCGGCTTCTGGCGTCGCGGGCGGCACGCCCGGGTCTCGCCCTGGCACTCTTCGCAACCGCCTGCGGGGCGCCGCCGGCGACCTGGATCGAACCTGCCACCGGGCTGGAGTTCCTCCTCCTGCCCGCCGGGGAGTTCGAGATGGGCAGCCCGGCGACGGAGCCTGGGCACGAGGTCTCCGAGAGTCGGCACCGGGTCCGGCTGACGCACCCGGTCTGGTTCGGTCGCCACGAGGTCACGCAGCGGCAGTGGCTGCAGGTCATGGGGGAGAATCCGAGCCGGTTTGCCGACTGCGGACTCGACTGTCCGGTGGAGAACGTCAACGCGCGCGAGGTCGAGGCGTTTCTCGTTCGGCTGGGCAGGCTCTCGGGTGCGACGTTCCGGTTGCCGACCGAGGCGGAGTGGGAGTACGCCTGCCGGGCCGGGACGACGACCCCGTTCAGCACCGGAGCGAACCTCACCAGCGCGCAGGCCAACTACGACGCCCGCTATCCCTACCCCGGCTTTCCGGCCGGAAGCTTCGTCGGCCGGCCGAGGCCCGTCGGGAGCTACGCCCCGAACGCCTGGGGGCTCTTCGACCTCCACGGCAACGTCTGGGAGTGGTGCCAGGACGAGCTCTGTCCCTATGCCGCGGGCACGGCGACCGATCCCGTCGGTTCCTGCGCCGCCGAGCTGCGGGTCATCCGCGGCGGGAGCTGGACCTTCAACGCCGACAGCGCGCGTTGCGCGGTGCGCTACAGCCATCGTCCGGAAGACCAGGGGCCCAGCCTCGGAGTCCGCCTGGTTCGCGCCCTTTGAGCTCGGCGTCTGTCGCCCGGCTGCCGTGTGGTCTACGATTGCCGCATGAGACTCCTTCCCACCGTTCTCCTAGGATCGTCCGTGCTGGTTGGCTGCGGTTTGGCCCTGGCGTCCGCCGTCCCGCCAGAACCTCCGCCAGCCGCAGCGGCAGCAGCCACGAAGGCGCCGCCGCCGTCCGCCGGTTCGCCGGAGTGGATCGTCGACCGGTTCTTCGTTCAGAAGGAGTTCCCGGAGCTCGCGAGCCACGCCACCGGCGAGTTCGCCGAGCTCTACAGGCGCTCGCCGACCTTAGGCTCGATCCTCCCGGCGGCTGTGACGGTGACCACCCGGGTGCTGGAGCGCGACTCGCTGCACGCTGTCTTCGGCGTCACCATGACCGACAGCAACGTGAGCAAGGAGTGGTACGCCTACCTGCGCACGGAGGGCGGCGCCTGGAAGCTCGAGGCGATCCGTACCCTGCAACTCGGCCCGAAGTTCTTCGAGACCCTGGTGGCAGCGGAGAAGGGCGCGCTCGCCGGAAGACTCAACGAGCTCGGGGTGCAGGAGCTCGACCGCTCGCATCTGACGATCGCGTCGGACGCCGAGCTGAAGGGCCATTTCGTCGCCCATCAGCCGCTCTTCGACGCGCTCGCGAAGGAGTTTGCCGCGCAGACGGCGCTCGACGTGGTGAACTTCGACGCCCGGATCGCTCCGACGGACGGTGCGACGCCGGAGAGAGCGAGCGGCCTGGCGCAGCAGCTGCGCTCGCTCAAGCTCGGCGCGGCGATCCGCAAGTACCGCGACTGCGAAGGCTGCGTGGTCCTTCTGGTCGGCGGCGACGGCGCGAACCAGGTCGGATACCTCCATGCCGGCCCCGGCGCGAGGGTGCCGAAGATGTCGCCACAGAGCTTCTTCTATGTCGAGCCGATCGCCCCGGGCTGGTATCTCTTCAAGACGGTCTGAGCGGACGGTGCCGCTCGGTCCCGCGGTCGGACTGACGCTGTTCGCTGTCTGGGCGGTCGGCCAGCTCGCCCGGGATCGCACCCTGGCGACCGCTTGGGCCTTCTACCTGCCTTCGGTCGTCGTCCTGGTGGCCCTGCTCCTGCTTGCGATCATCGAGGTGATGCGTCGCCGCTGGCGGCTGGCCGGACTCCTGTTGGCGGTCGCGCTCTTCCCCGCGGCCGGTGTCCTTGTGGTCGAGAATCGCTGGCTGCCAAGGGCCGTCCCGGTGTCCCCGGCCGGATCGGAGACCGGGAGGCGCGCCGATCTCCGGGTGATCGCCTGGAACGCAGCCGACTTCCCGCGCGGCGTCGAACGCGCGGCGGCGGTCCTGCGGCCGCTCGATGCCGACCTGGTGCTCCTCTCCGAGGCTCCCGGCAAGCCGCCGCGAGAGCTGGCCCGCCAACTCGCCGGCGACCTCCGTCTCACGGCGGTCGGATCGATGGCACTGTTCGCCCGTGGCGAGCTCTCCGATCTCGAGTGGCTGGCGCGCGAAGGTGAGGTGCAGGCGGCCTTCGTGCGCTGGGCCGTCGACGGCCGGACGCTCGGCGTCCTCGCCGTGAACGTGATCTCCTCGCCGCGGGTGCCTCGCGACCCGTTGCTCCAACGCATCGTCGCGATGATCGAGTCGCACGATCCCGATCTCGTTCTCGGCGACTTCAACTCCCCGCGCCGTTCGCGGGCGCTCGCCCTTCTGCCGGCGGGCTTCCGGCACGCCTACGACGCCAGCGGAACGGGGTGGTCATCGACCTGGCCCGCAAGGTTGCCGCTGCTCGCCATCGACCAGACCATCGTCGGACCCCGCCTCGCGGTCCGCGGCTATCGCCTGCAAACGACCCGGATCAGCGATCACCGGTTGCAGGTGACGGAGCTCGACTTCGCAGTGCCACCCGCCGGCGGATCCGGGTAGAGTGCGCGGGAATTTCGCAGCCTGGAGGAGCCGATGTCCTTTTGCAGATCGAGCCTGACCGCCTTGTGCCTCCTGGCCGCGGCCACCGGCTGCCGCACGCAGGTTCCGGTAGAGCCGCGGACGACGCCGGCAAGCGCGCCTGCGGCCGTTTCGGACCTGACGGTCGCCCCGAGCGACGACCGGCTGGGCGGCGTCCTCTGGACGCAGACCTCGGCCGAGTACCGCGCCCTGGCGCTCGCGGCTTTCGCGCGCGCCCGGATCGAGCTCGACCGCGCCCTCGCCGAACGGGGAGCGACAGCGGCGCTCGAGCAGCAGGGCGAGTTCGCCGATCTGCCACCGGCCGTCATCGCCGATGTGGATGAAACCCTGCTCGACAACTCCCCTTACGAGGCCGACCGCATCCGGGCCGGCGGTCGGTACGAAGCGGTCTCCTGGGGCGCCTGGGTGAACCGCGCCCGCGCGACGCCGGTGCCGGGAGCGCTCGAGTTCGCGCGCTATGCCGCCGAACGCGGCGTGACGATCTTCTACGTCACCAATCGGGCCGCCCCCCTCGAAGCGAAGACGCGCGCCAACCTCGAGGCGCTCGGCTTTCCACTGGCGGCCGATCGCGACACCGTACTGGTCCCGGGCGAGCGTCCCGACTGGAGCTCGGACAAGACGACGCGGCGCGCCGAAGTGGCCAGCGCCTTTCGCATCCTGCTGCTCGTCGGCGACGATCTCGGCGACTTCGTGAGCGGCGCGCGAGCGGCGCCGGAGGCGCGCCTGGCGCTCGCGG
Source organism: Thermoanaerobaculia bacterium (assembly GCA_018057705.1). NCBI lineage: Bacteria > Pseudomonadati > Acidobacteriota > Thermoanaerobaculia > Thermoanaerobaculia bacterium. Next base: position 3,539 of record JAGPDF010000036.1, read on the forward strand.
ACCGCTTCGCCGACCGCTGGCAGAAGAGCTGGATCCTGCTGCCGAATCCGTACTACGGCTCGTGGGAGCGGGCGCTCCTGGGGAACGCGCGCGAGCTCTCCGCCGAGGAGGTCCGGCGCCTGAAGATGGAGCGCCTGCGCGGCAGTGGTGACGAGCCGGCGCCTCGGGAATCGGACAATCCAGGGAAGCTCCAGGACTGATGGCCTCAGCCGCCCGGAGCCGCTGGCTCCGCTTCTACGCTGTCGTCGGACAGGTCCCTGCGGGGAGCGTCGCGACCTACGGCCAGATTGCCCTCCTCGCGGGATTTCCGGGCAACGCCCGCCAGGTCGGCTACGCGCTCGCGGCCCTGCCCGAGGAGAGCGACCTGCCCTGGCAGCGCGTCATCAACGCCCGCGGGGAGGTGAGCCCGCGGCACGAGCCGGGCCGCGACGCTTTCCAACGCCACCTGCTCGAAGAGGAGGGCGTCTCCTTCGGGCTCTCGGGCCGGGTCGATCTGGCGCGGTTCGGCTGGCAACCGGGCGCGCCCCGATTGCCGCGCGGTCGCGGCAGGGGCCGCAACGCCGGGGCGCAGCGCCGATGAGGCGAGCCCTGCTCAAACTCTGGCGGGACATGGGTCCCGGCGGCCCCTCGTCGATCACGCTCGCGATGCTCTCGGCCGTCCTCGGGCTCGGTCTCCCGGTCGCGTGGCGGATCCCTGCGGTCCTTCGTCATGCGCGTCGCGACGAGCGCGCGCCCGCCGACCTGATCCTCGTCCTCGGACGCGAGCTGCGCGACAACCGCCCGACGCCGGTCTTTCGCGCGCGCCTCGAACACGGCGCCCGCCTGCTTCGTGAAGGCTGGGCGCCCCGGATCGTCGTCTCCGGCGGCGTGACGGGCGACAGTCGGGTGAGCGAGGCCGAGGCCGGGCGCGATCATCTGCTCGCTGCGGGGCTCCCCGGGTCGGCGGTGCTCGTCGAGGCCGGCAGCCGGCACACGCTCGAGAACCTGTTCAATGTGCGGGAGACGCTGCGCCGCGAACGTTGGCAGCGCCTGATCCTGGTCTCCGATCCGCTCCACCTGGCCCGCGCCGCCACCATGGCGCGCGGCCTCAGCCTCGAAGTGCTGCTCTCGCCGGCCGCCGACTGCCCGCCGGAGCGCGGCAGCGCGCGCTGGTTCCTGCGCGCTGCCCACGAGGCGTTCCTGCTCCACTGGTATCACGTGGGCCTGCTCTACAGCCGCGCCATCCGGTCGGAACGGCTCCTGGGCAGAGTGACCTGATCTCCGGCTAGAATCTGCCGCCTCGTCTCGAAAGGAGACCTCCCTGTGCGCCGAACCTTGCCAGCCGTTGCCGTCGTCACAGCCATTGCCGGAGGGTGCGCCTGGTTCGCCGTCGCGCCGGTCCTCGCCGCCGCGTCCGCGGCCGACCTCGCGGCGCTCGGCCGCATCCGCGACGAGGGCTTTAGGCGTTCGCAGGTGATGGAGATCGTCGGGCATCTCACCGACAGCATCGGACCGCGCCTGACCGGTTCGCCACAGATGAAGGCGGCGAACGACTGGACGCTCGGCAAGTTCAAGGAGTGGGGCCTCGCCAACCCCCGTCTCGAGCCCTGGGAGTTCGGCGAAGGCTGGAGCTTTTCGCGTGCCGAGGTGCGAATGGTCGCGCCGGTGCCGGCGGTGCTCGCGGCGCTCCCCAAGGCCTGGACACCGGGGACGACAGGGGTCGTGACCGGCCAGGCGATGCTGCTCGAGATCGAGAAGGTCGAGGATCTGGAGCCGCACAAGGGGCAGCTCGCCGGCAAGATCCTCTTCCTCTCCGAGGCGCCGGAGCACAAGGACCCGACGGCGCCGGTCTTCGAGCGCTACGACGCGGTGAAGCTCGACGACCTCGCGAGCTACGACATCCCGGGGGATCGCGACGCCGACTCGTGGCGCGAGAAGGCGAAGAAGCGCCGCGAGCTCTGGCTCAAGGTCGCCGACCTGCTGGTCGCCGAAGGGGTGGTCGCCACCGTCGAGGTCTCCTCCTTCGAGCATGGGGTCGTGCGGGTCATGGGGGGCGGCGGGCAGGGGCTCGCGAACCAGCCGCTGGGGGTGCCCGCCCTCGTCATGGCGGTCGAACCTTACGAACGCGTCCTGCGCCTTCTCGACCGGGAGCAGGAGGTCCTGCTCACGATCGATGTCGCGGCGCGGTTCCATCGTGAGTCCACGACTTCGTGGAACACCTTGGCCGAGATCCCGGGCACCGACAAGAGCGCCGAGGTCGTCATGGCCGGGGCGCACCTCGACTCGTGGCATGCCGGCACCGGCGCGACCGACAACGCCGCCGGTTCGGCGGTCGTGCTCGAAGCGATGCGGATCCTGAAGGCGCTCGAGGTGAAGCCGAAGCGGACGATCCGCGCCGCGCTGTGGAGCGGTGAGGAGCAGGGCCTGCTCGGTTCGCGGGCCTATGTGAAGGAGCACTTCGCCACGCGCCCCGAGCCGACCGACGAGGCCGAACTGGCGCTTCCGCCGCGCTGGCGCAAAGCGACCTGGCCGGTCGAGCCGAAGCCGGAACATGCCCGGCTCGCGGCCTATTTCAACATCGACAACGGTGGCGGCCGGGTGCACGGGATCTACGCCCAGGAGAACCTCGGGGCGAAGTTGCTCTTCGAGCAGTTCATCGAGCCGTTGAAGGATCTGGGTGTCACCACCGTGACGATGGAGAACACCGGCTCGACCGACCACGTTGCGTTCGACGGCGTCGGCCTCCCCGGTTTTCAGTTCATCCAGGACGCGCGCGACTACAGCACGCGCACGCACCATTCGCACATCGACACCTACGAGCACCTCGACCCGGCGGATCTCAAGCAGGCCGCAGTCGTCATGGCGAGCTTCCTCTACCAGGCCGCGATGCTCGACGGCCCGTTTCCGAGGAAGCCCATGCCGGTGGAGCCGCCGAAGAAAGCCGAGAAGAGGAAGCCGGCGGAGGCCCCGGCAGCGGCTCCCGCCGCGGCTCCGGCGGCTGCGACGGGGATGGCGAAACCGTAGAAGACGGACGCGAGGCTAGAATGCGTTCGGAAGCGCTCGGGGGCTGGTGCCTCTCGCGGTCTTCAAAACCGTAGTCCGGCGCCGGTTGCGGCGACGGGGGTGGGTTCGATTCCCATGCGCTTCCGCCACTCTCGCCTCTCTCGCCTCTCTCGCCGTTGCCGCCGCCCCGCCGCCCCGCCGATCGCAGTCGAAACCGAAGCGCCGGCCGGCTCGCCGGCGCTCTTTTCAGCGATCGAGATGCATCCACTCGCAGGGGGCGCCGGCCACCACCGCCGGGGCACTTGCCCGGATGCGCACCAGGGCCCCCGCCAGGCCGAAGGCGAGCAGGTCGTGCGAGCCCTTGGGTGAGATCGGCGTGAGGATCGGCCGGCCGCCCTCGTTTCGCAAGGATGCCGGCACGAAGCGGTCGCGCTTGCGGCCGGCGCCGAGGGGGCTGCCGAGGTTGCCGGGCAGTGCGGATTCCCAGCAGCCCGCCGGTCCTCCCAGCAGGCGCTCGAGCGCCGGGCGGACGAAGAGCCACCAGGCGACCATCACCGAGGCCGGATTTCCCGGCAGGCCGAAGACCAGCTGCGCGCCATCGGCGCCGGAGCGATGGGCGACGAGGAGCGGCTTCCCGGGCTGGATCGCCACACCATGGAAGAGCGTCTCGAAGCCGAGCCGGGCGAGAGCGGGCGCCAGGAAGTCGGCCTCGCCCATCGAGACGCCACCGCAGCAGAGCAGGACGTCCCGGCCCTCGAGGCCGGCTCGCAGGCTCGTCGTCAGGCCATCGAGGTCGTCGCGCGCGATCCCGAGCGGACGCACGGGCAGGTTCATCCGCTCGAGCTCCGCGACGAGAAAATCGCTGTGGGAGTCGCGCAGCTGGCCGGGTGCCGGAGTCGCCTCGGGCGGCACGATCTCGTTGCCGGTGAGCTGAAGTGCCAGGCGCGGCGCGCGGTGGACTTCGACCTCGCCGATGCCCTGGCTGGCGAGGAGCGCGAGCGCCGCCGGGGTGAGAAGCGCACCCGCGGACAGCAGCGGAGCGCCCTGACGGACAATCTCCCCTCGCCGCCGAATGGCGGCGCCAACAGCGACCTCGGCGGTCGGCCGCACCCGTTCGCCCGCGCACACCGTCTCCTCCACCGCAATGACGCGGTCCGCTCCGTTCGGCACGGCCGAGCCGGTCATGATGCGCAACGCCCAGCCCTGGGCGAGCGTGCCGGCGAATCCCGGCTCGTCGCGGTCGCCGGCGAATCGGGTGCCGGCGATCGGAAACCAGCCCTCGTCGGCGCTCGCGCCCGCGAGTGCGAAGCCGTCGAGGGCGGAGAGGTCGCACGGCGGCAGGTCGGTGGTGGCGACGGTTGCGGCGGCGAGCCGGCGCCCCGCCGCCCGCCGGCGGGAGAGGCGCTCGGCGGGGAGCGGGCCGAGGTGCGGCAGGAGCTTCGCCCAGGCGGCTTCGGGATCGATCATGAAGGGTGTCCTATCAGAGGGTCGGGTCGGCGGCAACTTCCGGCAGCGTCATCGGCCCCGGAGGGCGGTTACGGCGGGCAGCCGCAGCATCCGAAGGCGCGCACGGTATGATCCGGGATTCGATGGACCGACCCTTGGAACGCACCTCCCAGTACCGCGGCGACCTGCGACAGACGGCGCTGCCGGAGATGCTCGCGATCATCCACCAGACGCGGGTCGCCGGGGTGATCGAGGCCGTGCTCGGCGATGTCGCCAAACGGATCTTTCTCGAGAACGGCTACGTCGTGCACGCCGCGTCGTCCGATCTCGCCGACAGCCTCGGCGGCTACCTGCGACGCTCCGGCAAGCTCTCGGAGGGGGACTTCCATGTCGCGATGGCGAATCGCGGAGCGGGGAACAAGCGGCTCGGAGAGGTACTGATCGAACAGGGCACGCTCGCCCCGGCGCAGGTCTTTCAGGCGATCCGCGAGCACGTCGAAGCGATCGTCTGGAGCCTTTTCGCCTGGGAGGAGGGCACCGTCACCTTTCACCTCGGCGCCCTCGACACGCGCGAACTGGTGCGCATTCAGATCCCCCTCCGGCAGGTCGTGGTTCAGGGCGTCAAGCGGGCGGCGAACGCCAAGTCGCTGGTCACCAGGATGGGCGGCAAGGACACGCTCTTCGTGCCCTCCTACAAACTCGAAGACCTGATCGAAGTGGCGCTCGATGCCGAGGAGTACAAGCTCCTCGCCATGGTCGACGGCAAGCGGACGGTCTACGAGCTCGCCACCAAGGGCCCGCTCGCGCCGCCGGAGAACGCCAGGCTCCTCTACGCCTATAGTGTGCTTCAGCTGATTCGGAAGGTCGGGGTCGCCGAACCGGCGGCGGCGCCGGGAGTCATCAAGATCAAGCTGCGTCCCGAAGGCTGACCGGGCAAGAGGTCGAAAGATGCCGCTTTACGAATATCTCTGCGAGTCGTGCGGTGAGCGCACCGAGATCCTGCAGCGCTTCGGCGACCTGTCGGAGATCGTCTGCCCGAGCTGTGGCGCGCCGATGCGCAAGCTCCCGTCCGCGCCGTCGATTCAGTTCAAGGGCAGCGGTTTCTACCTGACCGACTACGCCAAGAAATCGGGCGGCACGGAGGGCACCTCGCCGCGGGGCGGGTCGGACAAGGCCGCCGACAAGGCGGGGGAGAAGAGCAGCGAGGCCGGCACCGCCAAGAGCGCAGGCGCGGGGTCGGACAGCGGCGGCGGCAGCTCGGCGCCGGACTCGGCCTCTTCGAGCACCCCATCGTCGGCCCCCGCCCCTCCCGCCGCCGGCAAGACCCCGGCGGGATCGGGAGGCGCGTGATCGGTTCCGGCAGGCGCCGCGAGCCGTTCTCCGCTCGCTCCCGGCGCGCGATCGGCCGCGGTGTCGTTGCGCTCCTGGCGGGTTTCGCTGCCGCGGCGCTTCCGGCCACCGGGCTCGACCTTCACCCGGTGCCGCTCTATGGCGCCGACATCCGCAGCCTGGTATTCGATCCGTCGAATCCCGAGCGCGCCTTCGCCGGAACCTCGGCCGGGCACGTCTACCTGTCGGAGGACGGCGGTGCGAGCTTCCGCAACGCCGGTGTCGAGATCCCGTTCCCGAGCTGGGTGGTCGGCACGCTGGTGTTCGACGCGAATCGGCCGGAGCGACTCTGGGCGGGACTCTGGGGCATCTGGGGCGGCGGCCGGGTGGCGTTCTCCGACGACCGCGGCGCGACCTGGACGGTGCGTCCCGGGAGCGCCAGTGGCGAGGCCCAGGTCTACGCCCTGGCGACGGTACCGGGTGTCCCGGACCGGCTCTTCGCCGGCACGCGCGCCGGGGTCGAGCTCTCCGACGACGCCGGTCTCGCTTTTCGTCCCGTCGGTCGCGATCTCCCCGGCCTGATCCATGTCTCGAGCCTGCACGTCGACCGGCAGCGGCCGCAGATCGTCGTTGCGGGTACCTGGCGCCAGGCCTACCGCAGCGAAGACGGCGGCCTGACCTGGCGCGGCGTCTTCGACGGCATGCTGCTCGATTCGGAGGTTTTCTCCCTCCATCCCGCCGTCGACCGGCCGGGAGAGCTTTGGGCCTCCACCTGCGGCTGGGTCTACCGTGGCGATGGCCTGGGCGACAAGTGGACACGCTTCCAGACCGGACTGACGGAGCGCCGGACGCCCAGCCTGGCCGTGCTGCCGGGAGAGCGCCTCCTCGCAGGAACGGTGGCCGGCGCCTTCCTCTCGACCGATCGTGGCGCCTCGTTCCGGCGGACGACCCCGGAGTCGCTGGCCGTGTTGGCGATCGCTTACCATCCGGCGCAGCCGGACCGGATCCTAATCGGTACCGAAGGCGCCGGGATCTGGAGCTCGACCGATGGCGGCGAGAGCTTCCGCGCCCGTCCGGTGGCGATGCGGAACCTGCGTGTGCCGGCGCTCGACCAGGACGGCGACCACCTCTTCGCGGCCGTCGCCCACGCCGGCCCGGCGTCCGGGGTGTACCGCTCACCGGACGGCGGCAGCTCCTTCGAGCCACTGCCCTCGGAGCTTCCGACGGTTCTCGCGATGGCTTCCACCGGCGAGCGTCTCTTCGTCGCCACCGAACGCGGACTCTTCGAGCGCGAGCGGTCGCGGGAAGGGGGCGCCGAAATGACTCTCCCGGTTCGTTTCCATCGCGTTGCCGAGATCGGGGAGCGTCGCGTCGAACAGCTCCTGGCGACTGCGGAGCGTGTCGTGGCGCGCACCCGGGACGCCCTTTTCGAGATCTCGACCGCGAGCCCCGAAGCTCGCTTCCGTCCGCTGGCGCTCGGACCGTCGGCGCCACCGACGAGCTCCGGTTTCCACGGGATCCGGTCTCTGCGCTCGGTGGCACTCGCGGCCGGTGATCTCTGGGTGCTCCACGACGAGGGACTCTCGCGGATGGTGGACGGGAATCTCCAGGCCGCGAGCCTGCCCTTCGCGGCGGCGCCGGGGAGCGAGATCTTCAGCGTGTCGGGCGACCTGCACTATTCCGGAAGGGGCGGGCTCTTCCGTCGCGACACCGGCACGGGCGCCTGGATGCCGCTGCGCCCGGGTCCGCTCCGGACGATCGCTACCGGCAGCGAGCGCTTTCCCTATCTGGTCGAAGCGCACGGCGCCCTGTCGCTGCTGGCTTTGCCCGAGAGGGCCGGTCCCGGCGGGGAAAAGGGCGAGGGCGCCTGGCTGGCGATCGATCTGCCGTACCCGGCACGCGAGACGCTGTCGGCGCTGGTGACCAGCGATCGCCTGCTGCTCGGCTCGTCGGGGTTCGGCGTCTGGCAGGCCATGCTGCCGGTTCTCCCGCCGTCGGCTCCGGTAGCTCAGACGCCCGGCGAAGGTCAGCGTTCGGCGGACAGCGACGCCAGAATCCGCAAATAGGTCTCGTAACGGCTGGTGTCCAGAGCGCCGGACGCCGCGGCTTCGCGCACGGCGCATTGGGGCTCGTGCGAGTGGCTGCAATCGTTGAACCGGCACTGCGGCGAGAGCTCCTCGAACTCCTCGAAGTAGCCGGAGAGCTCCTCGCGGGAAAGCTTCCAGAGACCGAACTCGCGAATGCCCGGGGTGTCGATGATCCGCGTCTCGTTCGGCAGTCGGTAGATCCGCGCCCGGGTCGTGGTGTGGCGGCCGCGCGCGTTCATCGCCGAAACCTCTCCCACCCGCACGTCGAGCTCGGGCGAGAGCGCGGAGAGGAGCGAGCTCTTGCCGACGCCGCTGTGGCCGACGAAGACCACCGTCTTCGCGGCGAGCAGGTCGCGCAGCTCTTCGATCCCCAGTCCGGTCTTCGCCGAACAGAAGAGGAACGGAATGCGCAATGCGCGATAGGGCGCGAGCCGCGCCAGCTCCGGATCGCCGGCGGTGTCGGAGGGTTGGGCGGGCGGTGCTTCCGCCAGATCGAACTTGTTGACCACGATCGCTGCGGGTACGCCGCCGTGGGCGAGCGCGACGAGAAAGCGGTCCAGCAGCCCGGTCGCCAGAGCCGGCTTGCGCAGGGCGGTGACGACTACCGCGAGGTCGATGTTGGCCGCCAGAACACGCTCGCGGTGGGCGAGCAGTGGATCCGGGCGCGAGAGCCGGCTCTGGCGCGGCAGGACCTGGGCAACCACCAGTTCGCCGTTGGGCCGCCGCGCCACGCGCAGGCGGTCGCCCACTGCGAGATCGCTCTTCTGCACCATGGCGAGAGCCTTCGGCAGGTGGCAGGGCACGATCTCGCCGTCCATCTCGACCTCGCACTGTCCGCGCGTGATCGCGACGACCAGCCCCTCGCCGGCGACGACCGGATCGACCGCGGCTTCGGACGAGGATGAAGAGACTGTCTGGGCGCAGGGCAAGGTCGGGTCGGCGGGACGCTGCACCGGCGCCGGAGCGCGCAGGCGCTCGGCCCGGCGATCGATACCCTCCGAGCGCCGTTGCCCGCGCTTCTGGCGCAGAGGGAGATCGTCGAACTCGTGCTCGTCCATGGTCAGCGGCCCGCCCCGGAGAGAGTCATCCCGGCGATCAGTCCTGAACGCCGGTGATGCCGGCCTTGCGCGCGTAGTAGCGGAACGAGCGGAAGCTCATCCGCAGAAGCTCGGCCGCCTGGGTCTGGACGCCGCCGCTGCGCTCGAGGGCCTGCCGCATGACGTCGGCGCGAATGCCCTCGAGCAGGCCTTCGAGATCGATGCCCTCGGGCGGCAGTGCAACCCCCTGTTCGTCGCGCGTTCCGGAGCCGGCGAGCGACGTGGGGAGGTCCGCGGCGGTGATGGCGCTGCCAGTCGAGAGGGCGATCGCGCGCTCGATCAGGTTCTCGAGCTCGCGTACGTTGCCGGGCCAGCTGTGTCCTTCGAGAAGGCGCATGGCCTCGGCCGAGATGCGTTTCGCCGGCACGCCCAGGGCGGCGCTGTACTTGTGCAGGAAGTGGTCGACCAGCAGAGGGATGTCCTCCCGCCGCGCGCGCAGCGGGGGAATCGAGATCGGAATGACGTTGATACGGTAGAACAGATCCTCGCGGAACTCTCCGCGGCCGATCTTCTCCACCAGATTCTGGTTGGTGGCCGCAATGATCCGGACGTCCACAGGGTCCTCGCTCGAGCCGCCGACCCGCCGGACGACCTTCTCCTGCAGCACGCGCAGAAGCTTGACCTGCATCGGCAGGCTCATCTCGCCGATCTCGTCGAGAAAGAGCGTGCCGTGGCTGGCCTCCTGAAAGAGACCCTTCTTGTCGCGCAGCGCGCCGGTGAAGGAGCCGCGCTCGTGGCCGAAGAGCTCGCTCTCGAGAAGGTTCTCGGGCATGGCGCCGCAGTTGATCGACAGGACGCGCTGGGTGGCCCGGGGGCTCGAGAAGTGGATGGCGCGGGCGATGAGCTCCTTGCCCGTGCCGCTCTCGCCGTGGATCAGGACGGTCGAGGCGGTGCGGGCGACGCGTTCGATGAGGCCGAAGATCGCCTGCATCCGCGGGCTGCGCCCGATGATGTTCTTGAATGCGTAGCGCTGCTCGAGCTCGCGCCGCAGGTAGGTGTTCTCTTCATAGAGCCGGTTCTTCTCGAGAGCGCGCTGCAGCACCGCCTTGAGCTCGTCGATGTCGAACGGCTTGGGCACGTAGTCGTAGGCGCCCAGTTTCATCGCGTCGATGGCGTTCTTCGTGGACGTGTAGGCGGTCATCATGATGACCGAGGTGCGCGACTCGCCAGCCTTGATCTCCTTCAGCAGTTCGAGGCCGTTGCCGTCCGGCATCATCATGTCGCACAGCACCAGGTCGGGGGTGCGCTCGGCGAGCTGCTCCCGGGCCTCGCGCACCGAGCGGGCGGTGGCCACCTGAAGCCCTTCGCTGGTGCAGAGGACGGACAGGAAATCGAGAAGGCTCGCCTCGTCGTCGACGATCAGAATGCTCCCGATCATCACTCAGGCCTCCGTAGCGACCGGCACGGCCGCCGGACTGAGGACGGGAAGGGAGACCACGATCCGGGTGCCTGCCGCGGGTTGGCTCTCCACCTGGATCGAGCCGCCGTGCTCCTGGACGATGCGGTAGACGATGGCCATCCCGATGCCGGTACCGGAGTCGAAGAAGCTCTGGAACGGATGGAAGAGCTTGGCGCGCTGCTCCTCGGACATACCGTGGCCGGTGTCGGAGAACTCGATGCTGTAGGACTCGCCCCGGAGCCGGCCGCGGATCCGCAGCTGCCCGCCGTCAGGCATGGCGCGCAGGGCGTTGCGCGCGAGATTCCAGAAGATCTGGCTGATCTGGTCGGGATCGCCGGTGAGCGGCGTCGATTGCGGATCGAGCTCGAGGATGAACTCGTGCCGCCCAGTGGCCTCCTCGGAGTTGCGCAGCAACGCCGTGTTCTCGGCCAGCAGGGCGGCGATGTCGAACCTCGCGGCGGCGCGCTCGCGCGGACGGGCGAAGCGCAGGAAGCCCTTGATCGTCCGGTCGAGGCGGAGACTCTCCTTGACGATGATGTCGAGGAGCCGGCGCTCCTGCGGCCCGGCGGCGAGTGATCCGGAGAGCAGCTGAACGGACCCGGAGATCGCGGCGAGCGGATTGCCGACCTCGTGCGCCAGACCGGCTGCGAGCTCGCCGACCGCGGCCATGCGGTCCTTGAGCCGCAGCTCCTCCTGTAACCGGCGCCATTGGGAGAGGTCCTGAAAGACGACGATCCAGCCGGCTGGAACCTCGTGAGCGTCGGTCAGGCGGGTGACGGTGAATCCGATCGGCAGACGCTCGTCGCCACGCTCCACCACGAGCTCCGACCTCGTTCGTCGGTCGGCACTCGTCGCCGACGCCGCGGCGCTCCACTCCTCTTGCGAGAACAGCCGGCTCTCGGGGAGCGGTCTGCCCAGGAGGGCGGCTTCGGTGGTGTTCAGGATCTCGAGCGCAGCGCGGTTCACGGAGGTCACCCGGGACTCGAGGTCGGTCGAGATCAGGCCACTGGAGATCGACTGGATCACATTGCGATGAAAGACCTCGAGGTCGGCGAGGCTGCCGGTCTTCTGTGCGAGCTCTTCTTCGGCCCGCGACGCGCTCTCGCCGAGGTAGGAGGTCAGCAAAGCCACCGCATAGAAGCCGAACAGGTGAACCGCCAGATTGTAGGAGATCCGGAAGGAGAGCTCGAGGTCGGTGGGCAGCACCGAGAGCGCCGGCAGCCAGTTCCGTGCCAGCGCGGCGAGGAGCGTGGCATAGAGGATGTAGGCGAGCCCGGCGATGGTGAGGGCGGCGCGCCGATTCAGAATGACCGCCGACACCATGATCACGACCAGATAGAGCATCGAGAACGGACTGGTGATGCCGCCGAAGAAGTAGACCAGCCCGCTCACCAGCAGGAGATCGCCCGCGAACTGGACGTAGGCGTGCCAGAGGGGGCGCGCCGCGAGCATCGTCAGCAGGCCGATGTGCACGATGCTCGCGATATAGGTCGCCGCGACGAGCACGAAGAGCAGGTTGAACTCCGGCAATTCGCCGCGCGAGGAGAGCTCGAAGACGAGATACGAGAGCAGGACGCTCGAGATCATCACCAGCCGGAAGGCGATCAGCCAGCGGAGGTGACGGTCGAGATTGGGCAGTGCGCGCGCGGCCGTGCTCATGGGCGAGAGAGATCAAAAAGGGAGGGGGTGATCCCCCTCCCTGGAGCGGCGGGTGGTGCCGGTCGGGTGAGCTTCGTCTGCGGCCGCCTATTCGATCTTCTGCAGAATGGAGTACATCGGCATGTACATGGCGGTGACGATGGTGCCGATGATGCCGCCGAGGATGACGATCATGACGGGCTCGAGGAGCTTCATGAGACCTGCGACGGCGGTGTCCACTTCATCCTCGTAGAAGTCGGCGATCTTCGCGAGCATCTGGTCGAGGGCGCCGGTCTGCTCGCCGACGTTGACCATCTGGACGACCATCGCCGGGAAGACCTTGGTCTCGGCGAGTGGTCCGGAGATCGTCTTGCCCTCTTCGACGCTCTTGCGGACGGCCATGATCGCATCTTCGACGATGGCGTTGCCCGAGGTCTTGGCGGTGATCTCGAGGCCGTCGAGGATCGGAACGCCGGAAGCGGTCAGCGTCGACAGCGTCCGGCAGAAGCGGGCGACCGCGATCTTCCGCACCAGCATGCCGACGACCGGCACCTTGAGCGTCAACCCGTCGATGACCCGCCGTCCGCTCGGCGTCTTGTGGTACCGCTTGACCGCCGTGATGAGGAGGGCGATGCCGATGGCGAGTGGAATGATGAACCGGCCGAGGAAGTTGCTCGCTCCGACGACGACCCGCGTCAGGAAGGGCAGCTCTCCTCCGAGGCCCGCGAACATCTGCGCGAACACCGGGATCACCTTCCAGAGGATGATCGCCACGACGCCCGCCGCGATCACGATGATCGAGACCGGATAGATCATCGCCGACTTCACCTGCGAGTTCAGCCGCACGACCTTCTCGATGTAGGTCGCAAGGCGCTGCAGGATGACGTCCAGGATACCGCCTGCTTCGCCGGCGGCGATCATCGATACGTAGAGATTGTCGAAGGCCTTCGGGTGCTTCCGCATCGCGTCGGCGAGGTTGGATCCGGACTCGACGTCGGAGCGCACCTGGTTGATGATCTCGCGGAAGGTGCGGTGCTCCTCCTGCTCGCCCAGGATCTCGAGACACTGCACGAGCGGCAGACCGGCGTCGAGCATGACCGAGAACTGGCGCGTGAAGATCGCTACCCGCTTGGCGTTGACCCCGGTCGGGAACTTCGGCATCAGCCGTAGCTCCCGGCCCTTCTCCTTGATCGAGGTCAGCTGCACGTTCTGCCGCCGGAGGATGGCGGTCGCGGCATCGCGCGTGTCGGCGATCAGGACACCTTCCTGAAATGCGCCGAAGCGGTTCTTTCCCTTCCAGACGAAGCTGGGCATGGCTTAGCTCCTTTGCGCAACCGGCGCGCCGGCGCCCTCGATCATGTTCGGGTTGAGGGATGTGGGGCCGCGCGAAATGATCTCCTGCAGCTCCTCCGGATAGGAGGAGCGGTTCAAGGCGGTCTGCAGGCTGATCATGCGCTTGAAGTAGAGGGCGGCCAGGGCCTGGTTGAAGGTCTGCATTCCGTACTTCGCCTGTCCGGTCTGCATCATGCCGTAGATCTGATGGACCTTGTCCTCGCGGATGAGATTGCGGATCGCGGCGTTCGGCACGAGGATCTCCATCGCCAGCGCCCGGCCCTTGCCGGTGGCCCGCGGCAGGAGCGACTGGCAGAGGATGCCTTCGAGCACGAAGGACAGCTGCACCCGGATCTGGCCCTGCTGATGGGCCGGGAAGATGTCCACGATGCGGTTGATCGTCTGCGCGGCAGAGTTGGTGTGCAGGGTCGCGAAGGTGAGATGGCCGGTCTCGGCGATCCGCAGCGCCGACTCGACCGTCTCGAAGTCGCGGACCTCGCCGATCAGGACGACGTCGGGATCCTGGCGCAGGCTCGAGCGCAGGGCATTGGCGAAGCTGTGGGTGTCGGCGTGCAACTCGCGCTGGTTGACGATGCACTTCTTGTGGCTGTGCAGATATTCGACCGGATCCTCGATCGTCACGATGTGCTCGGCGCGTTCGCGGTTCACCTTGTCGAGCATCGCGGCGAGCGTGGTCGACTTGCCGGAGCCGGTCGGGCCGGTGACCAGAACGAGTCCGCGGGGCTTCTCGCAGATCTTCTCCACGACCGCCGGCAGGCCGAGCTCGCGGAAACTGCGGATCTCGTAAGGAATCTGCCGGAAGGCCGCGGCGATCGCGCCGCGCTGATGGAAGACGTTCGCCCGGAAGCGCGCCAACCCCTTGATGCCGAAAGAGAAGTCGAGCTCGAGATCCTCCTCCAGGCGGTGCTTCTGATTGTCCGTCAGGATCGAGTAGGCGATCTGCTTGGTCTCTGTCGGCGTGAGCGGCGGGAGATTCAGCGGCTTCAGCACGCCGTCGATGCGGACCTGTGGCGGGGAGTTGGTCGTGATGTGGAGATCCGACCCTCCCTGCTCGACCATCGTCTTCAGCATCTGATTCAAGGTCGGCGGCATAGCCTCCTCCGAAAAACCTCTGCGACAAGAAATGTCACGGGCGAGTGTACACGAAGGTCGGGCCCGCCGCCACAGCGTGCGCCACACCGCAAGTCGCGGCAATTGTTGGAGTTCCGGGGGAGTTCCGGCAGCAAGGTGAGACCGGGAAAGAGGCCGGGCAGAAAGGAAAAGGCCCGCGGTGCGAACACCGCGGGCCTCGACCTGCCGGACCCTCGAGGCCCGGCGACTCGTCCTCAGTAGCTGACCTTCAGCTGATAAGTCGTCTTGGTTGCGGAGTAGCGATAGACCCGGACGTAGACGTTGATCGCCGAAGTACCGGTGTTCTTCCAGCTCGCCGTCTCGGCGGTCGAGCCGCCGGCCGTCGAGCTTGCCACCGCGCTGCCACCGGTCGAGTTGTAGATGTAGAGGTCATAGTCGACCGTCAGGCCGTTGAGCAGCGCCGTGACCGTCGCTCCCGCCGGCAGCGAGAGGCGGAAGTAGTCGTTCTGGTTCGACGAAGCGTCGTTGGTGAAGTTGCCCGAGATCTGGTTGCAAGCCCCGGAGATCGCCTGCGGCGCCGTGCGGCTGTTGTTCGCTTCGACCTCGGTGGTCGCCGTGCAACCGCCCCCGCCGGTGCTGTAGCTGCCGACCAGCGACAGACCCGAGTAAGCCGAGTACCCGTTCAGCATGACGTAGTAGGTGCCCGTGCCCGGCGCTGCGAAGGTGCAGGTCTCGGCGTTGCCGGAGGCGTACGGGCGGCAGTCATAGGTCGTGAGGGTCGGAGCCGAGCCGAAGCGAACGTACATGTCCGCGTCGCCGGTGCCGCCCGAGGTCTGGAAGACCAGGTTGGAGGCGCCCGCAGGCACGGCCATCGTCCAGCTCTGCTGGCTCGCCGCAGCACCGGAGATGCCGGTGACCGGCACGCCGTTCGTGAGCGTCGTCCCGCCCGGGGTACAGGCCGCGGTGGTCACGGATGCCTGCGTCGAGTTTCCCGAAGAGCAGCTGCCGTTCGAGGCCGAGACCACGTAGTAGTACGTCGTGTTGCAGGTGAGTCCGGTGTTCGAGAACGGGCTCGCCGCCGAGGAGCCGACCGCAGTGTACGGTCCGCCGCTGGTGGTCGAACGCGAGATCGAATACGAGGTCGCACCCGAAGAGGCCGTCCAGGAGACGCTCGCCGCGGTCTGGCTCGACGAGGTCGCCGCGACGCCGGTCGGCGCCGCCGGCGGCGTGCAGCTTCCGCCAGCCGGGGTCACGGAGCGGCAGGTCGACGGCGCCGAGGCCGCGGCCTCGTTGCCCGAAGGCTGCGCGACGACCTGGTAGTAATAGGTGACGCCGTTGGCGACCGCAGTGTCGTTGTAGCTCGAACCACTGACGTCGTTCGCCGCCTTGGTGAAGCCGGCGCTGCAGCCGGCTTCATTGCGATAGATGTCGTAGACGCCGGTCGAGCCGCTCCACGAGAGCGCCGCCGAGTTGTTGCCGGCGGTCACCGTGAGGGCCGGGACGGCGGGCGGCGTCACGCCGGCGAAGGTCGTGTTCCAGCCGGTGTCGGTGGTGCAGGCGATGCCGTGCCGGTTGAACGCCGCGCCGAGAGCGCCGCCGTGCGGCGTGCCGTCGGTCAGATTGCCGTTGTCGTCATCCACGGCGCGCATCGAGCGGAAGTAGGAACCGGTGAAGCAGCCGTTGGACGACCAGGTTCCCGTCGCGGTGCAGTTGAAGCCCTTGGTCGCCGTCGAGCGCGACAGGTACCAGAGGCGGTCGGCCGTCGCCCAGGCGGCGCCGGAGCCGGGGCTCGGCAGATCGCGATTGGCGAAGTCCCACAGCGCCTCCGAGGAGACGTACGACTCGCAGTGCCCCTCGCGACCGCAGGGTCCCTGATAGTTGGTGCTGGTGGGGCAGCGCAACTGGGTGAAGTTCGACACCGTCGAGGGGGTGTTGGCGGCGTGCTTGGCGTAGTCGATGTCCCGCACGCCCGAACAGCTGGTGCAGGCGTTGCCGTAGCCGCCGCAGTTCGAGGTGCCGAGGAAGCCGTTGCCGATGCAGGAGTTGTGGGTGAACAGCGCGGCCGAGAAGTCACCGTAGGTCTCGCCCGTCCCGTTCTCGGCGGAGGAGCCGTTGCCGTCGTTCGAGTCGAGGCCGTGGCCCCACTCGTGGAGCGAGACGCCCGGCAGCTCGCCGGTGTTGGCGCAGCCGCCGCCCGAGCGGAAGAAGCTGATCGTCGAGCCGTTCCAGTAGGCGTTGCAGGTCTGGTTCAGGTTGACCCGTACGGTCAGCGAGCCGTTGAGCCAGGTGTTCGACGGCAACCAGCCGCGGCCGATCTCCTTGGCGCGGTTCACCATGTAGAACTGGGTGCGGGTGGCGTGCGTGTTGCCGGCGCCGCCGCCGCCCGCGGGAATCGTGCAGTCGGTGCCGGTGCCGCTGCCGAGCGCGATCACGCCCGAGCCGTCAGCAGCCTTCGAGATCGTGCCGCAGCTGTCGGTCATCTTCACGTACTGGCCCTGCAGGGTGGTCGTTCCGGTCGAGCCGCTGAAGATGCCGGCCGAATTCGTGTAGACGCCGGTCGCGACGTTCGCCCACGGCAGCGGGAGGACCACTTCGGTCGCCGGTCGGTCGGAGCGATAGGCGCCGCCGGTCGCGGAGCCGTACTCGTTCATGTCGCGGAACTCGATGAGGCGGCCGCTCGTCGCGTCGACCCGGCCGCGCCAGGTGCCGACCGTGCCTTCGCGATGGAAGGAGAACTCCCAGACGCCGACGACGCTGCGGCCATTCCCCGGGGCGTAACCCTCGGCGAACTGGCGGCTCGCGACGGCCGTCGGAAGAAGCTTGTAGGTGCCGTTGTCGAGGATCGAGTCACCCGACTGGAAACCGTCGACGAAATCGAAGAACGTGGCGCGGGCCGCATCGACCGAAACCCGGATGGCGGGAGCGCGGGTGCCGGGCGCGGGAAGATTCTCGCTGCCGAAGGCGATCAGGTTGCCGTTGTTGACGTAGAAGACGACGCGCGCGCCCTCGACCTTGCGGCCGCCGACCAGGAGATCGAAGTCGACGAACCAGAGGTGAGCCGCAGGCTGGCCGGAGCGGCCGGCGTTGAGCACGAGATCGGCCGGGTTGACGCCCAGCATGCCGCCGACTTCATCGAGCTGCCGGCGGGCGAGCGTCTCGAGAGTCGCCAGGGTGACCTTGCTGCCGGCGGCGATGCCGAGCTCGGCGGCGGTCATCCGGTTGCCGGCGCCGGGAATCCAGGCGAGGTTGCCGCCTTCGGCGTAATCGATTCGGCCGGTACGCTTGTCGATGTAGGCGCTCCAGGGCGCACTCTTGCCGGCGGCGAAGGCCTGCCAGGCGAGGTCCGTGTCGGAGGACACGAAGCTCGACGCGTCGGTCAGGAGGGAGTTCTCCGAGCTCACCCGCAGCTCGGCTGCATTGAAGGCGCGCGCCGAGAGGGCGTCGTCGCCTTCGCGAATCGCCTGCGCGCCGGCGAACTGGGCGCTCAGGGCGATCACCAGGCCGGCGAGTGCTAGAGGCAGGATCCGCGTCGTCGTTCGCATCGTCTTGTCCATGGTTTCCAATCTCCTCGAGGGAAAATCGTCTGCGGTTCGTCCGCAGCCGTCGGCAAACCGACCTGGAACTTTTCGGACATGGCGATGCACGCACCCCGCGACTCATCGCCCGTCCCGGGAGCTATCGCGCTAGCGAAAGACCGGTTCTTGGAGTGCAGCGGTGCGGCTGACAACAACCTGTGAGGGTTGGGCGAACACTAAGAGCGTGAGAGTGCCTTGTCAAGTGTTATTTTCTGTGCCCTTGCGGAACTGGAGAACGATGACCCGACGAACGCGCCTCCGGCTCGCGGCACCGCCGGCACCTCTGGTACCCCAGGCACTCCTGGTGCTTCTGGTACTGCTGGTCTGTCCTCTCGCGGGGGCCGCGGTCGCGGTCGCCGATGCTCCCACGCCCACCGCGTCCCCGGCGCTCCCGCCGGGCCGTCCGAACATCGTCCTCGTCACCCTCGACACGACGCGCGCCGACCATCTCGGGAGCGCCGGATGGGCCCATGCGGCGACGCCGAACCTGGACGCGCTCGCCCGACGCGGACTGCGCTTCGAGCGCTGTGACAGCTCGGCCCCCGTCACCCTGCCGGCGCACGCCACCATCCTCTCCGGGCTCTTTCCACCCCGCCACGGTGTGCGCGACAACGGCACCTTCGTCCTCGCGCCCGGCGTGGCGACGCTGGCCGAGCTCCTGACGCAGGCCGGCTACGACACCGCGGCCGTGGTCTCGGCGGTGGTGCTGGCGCGCCGGCACGGGCTGGACCAGGGCTTCCGGATCTACGACGATGACCTCGGCGCAGGGAGCTCGGCGGGCACCCAGGTCGAGGAGCGGCAGGCCGAAGCGACGACCTCGGCAGCTCTGGCGCATCTCGCCGGGCTGCGGCCACCCTACTTCCTCTGGGTGCACTATTACGACCCGCACGAGGAGTACCGGCCGCCGACCCGTTTCGCCGACGCCGCGAGCGGACCGCATCGTCTCTACGACGGCGAGATCGCCTACATGGACAGCGAGATCGGGCGGCTTCTCCAGGCCCTCCCGCAGGCGACGGTCGTGGCCGCGGTCGGCGACCATGGCGAGATGCTCGGCGAGCACGGCGAGTTGACGCACGGCGTGCTGCCGTTTGCCGCGGCGCGCCGGGTGCCATTGATGCTCGCGGGTCCCGGAGTCCCTGCGGCTGCGGTTTCGGACTGCCTGGCACGCACCGCGGACCTCGTTCCGACGCTGCTCGCGCTCGCCGGGGTCGAAGTCCCTCCGGGCCTCGACGGCGAGTCGCTCCTCACCTCCGGGCCGGGGGCGGACTGCAGCCGCGTCGCCTACTCCGAGAGCTTCCTGCCCTACTACGCCTACAAGTGGTATCCGCTGCGCACCCTCTCCGACGGCCGCGCACTCTTCCTCCAGGCGCCGCGGCCAGGGCTCTTCCGGCTCGACAGGGATCCGGGCGAGACGAACGATCTCGCCGCCGCCGAACCGGAGCTCCTGCGGCTCTGGGGGACGCGGCTCGAACGCCTGCTGGCTGCGGCCGGGGAGAGACTCGAAGAGGCGCAGGCGCCGCAAGCGACGCTGGACGAGGAGCAACGGCGCCAGCTCGCCAGCCTCGGCTATCTCTCCGGCGCCGGAGCGGCGAGCGGAGGGGTCGGCGATCTTCCGGATCCGCGGCAGCGGGTGGGGATCGCGCAGGCACTCCACACCGCCGCGGCGCGAATCCAGCAGGGCGGCTGCGCCGAGGTGCTGCGGGAGCTCGAACGCATCGTGCGCGAGGATCCGCACAACTTCCCGGCGCTCGCGCTCTCGGGACAGTGCCTGCGCGACGCCGGCCGGCACGCCGATGCGCTGCGCCTCTACGAGCGGGCAGCGCAGGAGAACCCCGCTTCCGCCGTGCCGGTGGCGAACGTCGCCGGGAGTCTTCTGCAACTCGGGCGGCTCGCCGAGGCCGAGCGGGAGTTCCGGCATGCCCTGGCGCTCGACCCGAGCGAAGGCGACTCGGCCGCGAACCTGGCGCGCCTGCTGCGCGACAGCGGCCGCGGCGCGGAGGCGCTCGCGATTCTCGATCGCACGATCGCCGCTGGCGGCACCTCGACGCAACTCTTCCTCGAACGCGGCTCGATGCGGGCGACGGCCGGGCGGCTGGAGGAGGCTCTGGCGGACTTCCGCGAGGCGGTGCGCCGCGCGCCGACCGACCCGCTGGCGCTCGAGAACGCCGCCCGCGCGCTCTTTGCGCTCGGCCGGCTGCAGGAGGCCGCGCTCAGCTACGAGACCCTGGCGCGGCTCCAGCCCAACCGCGCCGACGTCTGGAAAACGCTCGTGGCGCTCTATCTCGAAACCGGCGCCGTCGCGGAGGTCGAGCGCTGTGCGCGCCAGGCGCTGCGGGTGGAGACCGTTCCGGAGGACCGGGCGCGGCTCGAGGAGCTCCTCTCGGGGCTGGCCACCGCCCCGTAGCCGCCCGTCAGGGTCTGGAGGTCAGCTCCGCTTCGAGGAGCTTCCCGGCGATGATCAGGAAGTCGTGCTCGGTGACGATACCGACCAGACGGCCGTCCTTGAGCACCGGCAGGCAGCCGATGCCGTGCTTGCGCATCAAGCTGATCGCCTCGAGCGTTGCGGTCTCGGGCGTCACCGAGACGATCTCGGTCGACATGACCTCCCGCACTGCGATCGGGCCCTTGCCGAGATCGCCGGTTCGTTCAGCCACCAGGCGAACGATTCCGCTCTGCGAGATGATGCCGATCAGCCGGTGCTCGTTGTCCTCGACCGGAATGTGCCGGATCTTCTTCCACTTCATCAGATTGGCGACCAGCTCGACGGCCTCGTCGGCGTGGGTCGTGATGATGTCGGTGGTCATGAACTGCTCGATCTGCCCGAAGTGCTTCTCCCAGCCTCCCGCGTGCTCGAGGCTGGCGAGCGGCCACTGATGCACCGGCAGGCCGGTCATCTGATTGGCGATGATCGCGCCGGTGATGGCGCCAAGGCGCTCGCCGCGATTGCCGCGTCCGCCCAGGGCATGAAGACTCTCGAGCTGCCATTGTGCTCCGGTCCTCTTGGTGCGAACGCGCTCCTCGACGATTCCGAGGTAGCGGTCGACGTCGCCGGCGTCGATACCCTTGAGCTTCAATCCATCGCGGGCTACCGGCAGCAGCTCTTCGAGGATGAGCTCGTCGGCGGGGATGTGCTGATGACCCGGCCACCCGAACTGGGCGCGCAGGCCGAGACGGGCGGCGGCGACGAAATTCTCGTTCGCGGTGTCGAACTCCATGACCTTGCGGATGTCGGGATAGACGCGCGACAGACCGGACAACAGCCCGAACCAGAAGGCGGCGTTCGCGACCTCGTCCACGATGCTCGGACCGGAGGGCAGGATCCGGTTCTCGATCCGCAGATGGGGGCGGCCCTCCGAAATGCCGTAGCAGGGGCGGGTCCAGCGATAGATGGTGCCGTTGTGGAGCCGCAGCGCCTTGAGATTGGGGACCTCGTTGCGCCGCAGCATGGCGAGGGAGTCCTCGTCGATGTCGGCCGAGAGCAGGACTTTGAAGCGCGCGATGTCCTCGCGGAAGATCTCGAGCACCGAATCATCGACCCATCGTCGGCCGAAAGAGACCCGGGAGGGCTGCTCCCGCAGATGGAGGCCCGCGGCGCGGTGGTCGACCGACTGCTGGAAGAGGGCGATGCGTGTCTCGCGCCAGAGCCGTCGGCCGAAGAGCAGCGGCGAGTTGCACGAGGCCGCGAGCACCGGCCCGGCGACCGCCTGGGTGAGGTTGTAGAGAGAGGCGAACTCCTCGGGGCCGACCTGGAAGTGAGCCTGGAAGCTCGTGTTGCAGGCCTCGACCATGACGTTCTCGTGCCGGATGATGAGCTCGTCGGCACCCTTGATGTAGAACTCGTAGGCGCTGCCACGCAGCCGGCGCATCGCCTCGTTGAGGGCGAAGTAGCGCGGCTTGGGCGTCATGTTCTCGAGCGACAGGTCCGAGATGTCGAGCGTTTGCAGGATGCCGGTCATGATGACGTCGGCATCGAGCTCGTGAGCCGCCTTGCGGCCTTTGGCCAGCAGATCCACCAGCTGCTTTTCCATCTGCTGCAGGCAGTCGCCGCCGAAGAGCAGGGGATCGGTGTTGAACTCGAGGTTGAAGCGGGCGAGCTCGGTCGTGTAGTGCTCGTCGGCGATCTTCTCGATCATCTCCATCGCGATCGGCGCCGGACTGAAGCCGCGGTCGACGAGGAAGAGCTCCTGCTCGGCGCCGATCCGCCGGACGCCACTCTCGATGGCGCCGTGCTGCAGCATCAGATCGAGCGCCTGCAGATCGCCCAGGAGCTTCCGGGTGAAGGAGCGCAGAGATTCCGAGTCCAGCTCTTTGACGTCGTGTTCGCCCATCGTCGAGGCCTTTCGCTGGGAATGCAGACTGACTCGCAGTCTAGCAGCGACGGCTCAAAGCGGGGGACTCAGAACCGCTCGCTGGTCGACACGAGGTACTGGATCTTCTCGATCGAGGGGTCGCCGTCGAGGGGAAAGGCGAGATCCAGACGGACGACGTTGGCGTGCGAGGTGCGCGTCGAGGCGACGCGCAGTCCGGCCCCGGCGTCGCGCAGCCAGCCGAGCCCGGCGGGCGGGTTCGCGTCGCCGTCGAACCAGGCCCTGCCGACATCGCAGAAGACCACCGCACCGAGCCGGAAGAGATGAAAGAACTCGCGCTCTCCGTACCAGCGTTGCTCGATCGTCAGGAGAACGCGGCGGTCGCCCTCCTGGTAGCGCAGCGGGTAGCCGCGAAGGCCGCTGTCGCCGCCGATAAGTAGTTGACGCTCGGCATCGAGATCCTCCGCCAGGTCGACGCCGGCGCCGATGTAGAGGGCCTGATGCTCGAAGTCGCGCCAGAGATAGCGCAGGCCGAGCGCCAGGAGGATCGGACCTTTGCCCCCCGGCTCGAGCCGGCCGCCGAGCGCCGCCGAGCCGGTCACGATCTGGCGCTCGGTCGGCCGAAAGGCGCGGTCCAGGGCGCTGTCGTAGACGAGCGCGTCGCGGTCGGAGCCGAAGCTCTCCGATGCGAACCCGATCCTCGCCGAACCTTGCCAGCCGACGGCCAGGTCCTCGGGACGGTGGATGCGGTCGAAGTCGTGCTCGATGACGAAGCGGTCCTGAATCCAGCTCCAGCCCAGCCATGGGTAGACGAGCTTGCGGTCCGGCGGAAGCGCGGTCGGGGTTGCCGCCGGCAGTGGGGTGAACTGCGCCTCGTCGTAGGTGACACCGAGGCGGAGCCGGTGGGTCTCGCTGTTCCTCAGGCCGCGGGAGAGTCCGACCCAGAGCTCGCCCCAACGGGTCGCCTCTTCGAAGCTGTCGCGCACCTCGCCCAGCTCATAGCGAGCGGTGACCAGGCGCTGGTCGGCAAGATCGATTCCTCCGGCGCGGCGGGTGGTGAGAGCGAAAAAGGGACGCTCGAACAGGAGTCGGAGGGCTTCGCCGTCGGTGCTGTCGGCATAGACCAGCTTGGCGCGAAAGCGGCTGCCGAAGATGTTGGGATCGTTGTAGGAGAGGAGGTTCGAGGTGCGATCGACGTTCACGACCCGCTCGACGGCGAGCTCCTTGCCGAGACCGAGGAAGTTCGCCTCTTCGATCTCGATCTTGTAGTCGTTGACGCCGCCGCCGCGGTTGAAGCTCAGTCCCGGCTTGAGCGACCAGGTGTCGCGGGTCCGGACTTCGACGATCACCCGGCCGTCGCGGTAGGCGACCGGCTCGACGCTGGCGGCGGCGAGAAAGCGCTGGGCGCGCAGCGCGCGCGCCGACTCGGCGAGGGCACTGGCCGAGTAGAGGTCGCCCTCGGCGAACAGGAGTTGGCGGCGCACGACGCGCGCGGGGGTTTCGATGTGCAGGGCGTTGGCCCAGCGGAAGATCAGCTGGCGCTCGCCGGGCAGGTTGGGATCGAAAACGTCGCCGGCTTCGACGGAGATCTCGCCGAAGCGGGCGCCCGCGGCCACGAGCTCTGCGGGCGTCGGAAGGGCCGCGGGGGAGCCGGCTGCAGTCGCCGCAGTCCCTGCCGTCACTGGCTCTGATGGTTCTGGCGGCGCTGATGGCGCTGGGCGCTCCGCGGTCGGCTCTGCTGCCGGCGCCGGAGGGGAGGCGGCGAGCCCCAGCACGAGCTGAAGCCCGAGCCCGGTGCAGATCACTCCGATGGCACGGCAGCTCGACAAGAGGTCCCTCGCCCCCGGCTTCGGCCGGGCGACACGAGAATTCTACCTGCGGCTTCGGGCGCCGGGCGGCCGGGAGCCTGGCAAGACTGCGGGACCCGCCAGCGGGCCCCCTCGATTCAGCTCGCGACCGATACTGCGGGGGCGCCGGCGGCGGTGAATGCCGGGTGGACCAGGGCGCCGTCGCGTGCCAGGAGCGTACCCATCACCTCCTGGTCGGTCTCGGGGATGCCGAGCTTCTTGTCCTTCCAGACCAGCAGCAGCAGGGTCAGGAGATTGCGGGCATAAACGAGGCTCGCGTCGGCGGGCACGGTCGCCGGCAGGTTGGAAGGACCGAGGATGAACACACCCTGGTGTTCGACCTCCTCGTCGACCCGGGTCAGCTCGCAGTTGCCGCCCTGGGCCGCAGCGATGTCGACCACGACGGCCCCCGGCTTCATTCCTTCGATCATGTCGCGGGAGAGCAGCACCGGAGCGCGCTTGCCCGGGACCTGGGCGGTCGTGATCACCACGTCGGCTGCGGCGAGCCGCGTCTTCAGGATCGCCCGCTGCTGCTCGAGAAACTCCTTGGTGACCTCTTTGGCGTAGCCGCCCGTGCCCTCCGCAGTCGGCATCTGCGGCAGGTCGATGAAGCGGCCGCCGAGCGACTCGACCTGTTCCTTCACCGCCGGCCGCACGTCGGAGACCTCGACCGTGGCGCCCAGCCGCTTGGCGGTGGCGAGCGCCATGAGGCCGGCGACCCCGGCGCCCAGGACGACGACTTTGGCCGGCTGGATCGTGCCCGCCGCCGTCATCAGCAGGGGGAAGATCTTGCCCAGCCTCTCGGCCCCGACGAGGACCGCCTTGTAGCCGGCGATCGAGGCCTGGGACGACAGCACGTCGAGCGCCTGACCGCGGGTCGTCCGCGGCACGAGCTCCATCGCGAAGACCGTCACCTTGCGCGCCACGAGAGTCTGCACCAGCTCGGTATTGCGATAGGGGTCGAGCAGGGAGAAGAGATAGGTGCCGGCGCGCAGTTGCTCGGCCTCGCCCTTCTCGGGGGGCGCCACCTTGAAGACGATGTCGGCGGCCTGGTAGCCGGCCGCGGAGGTCGTGACGAGGGTCGCGCCGGAGCTCGTGTAGGCGTCGTCGGAGAAGCCGGCCTGGCGTCCGGCGCCGCTCTCGATGGCGACCTCCAGTCCGGCCTTGATGAGCTTCTTGACACTTTCGGGCGAAGCAGCGACGCGCCGTTCTCCGGCGCGGATCTCTTTGGGAACGAAAACCGTGGTCATGGGAATCTCCGGGCGAAAGGGTGCCGCCGGGGCATCGTACCGTCCGGATCAGCGCTTTCGCAAACCCAAACGGGTAGGGTCGAGGTGCTCGGGGCGGGCGAGGTCGAGCACCGTCTTGACCGGCGCGAACGTCCAGGCGGGAACCTCCACGAAGAGGGTGTTCCAGCCGGCCATCGCGCCGTTCCAGAGCCCCGGGCGCTCGTAGATCCGGAGCCTGCGCCCGCCTTCGGACTTCGCCGCCACGAGCGCCCGTGCCGGGTCGACGAAGCGCTCGAGCTCCCACGGCCGGCCTTCCGGATCGCGCAGCGCCACCACCAGGTCGACCGGATTGAAGTGCGTTGAGCCCCGGAAGCGCCCGGCCTGCACGGCGTCGTCGGCCGCGATCTCGGCCGACTCGACGATCTGGAGGCTCGGTTCACCCTGCCCGTTCTCGACCCAGAACGGCCCGCCGCCGGGTTCTCCGCTGTTGGCGACCACTCCGCATACCCGCCACGGTCGCTCCCCCGCGTCGCGCCCGCCACGCTCCTCCGCCATCCCCAGTAGCTTGCCGGCGAGGAGGAGCTTCCAGTGGGCGACCTCCGCGTGACGCTCCTCGGGGAGGAGGTTGTCGATGTTCTTCACGAACACCAGGTCGCCGCCGGTCTCGGCGAGCACCGCGAGATTCGCGAGCAGGGCGCCGTGCCCCGCCGGACGCAGCAGCAGGCGGCCGTCGGCGGTGCGGGCCGGGCCGCCCGCCTCGTCGAGGGCGAGAGCGTGGGTGGCTGGCAGCTGCTCCGAGAAGGCGACCTCGAGGCGCTCGCCGCCCCGCTCCAGCTCGTGGCGCACAGCTTCGAGCGCGCTCGCGAACGGCGCCCTGAATTCGCCGGCGACCGTGAAGTGGAAGCGACTCGTGCCAGCGGCGTC
The DNA here is from genome assembly GCA_018057705.1 of Thermoanaerobaculia bacterium. Classification (NCBI taxonomy): domain Bacteria; kingdom Pseudomonadati; phylum Acidobacteriota; class Thermoanaerobaculia; species Thermoanaerobaculia bacterium. The sequence goes on from JAGPDF010000036.1 coordinate 29,823, forward strand.
CTTCAGATAGTGCCTGCCTTCGGCAAGCTGTTCCGCGAACGCCGTGCGTGGACGATCGGCAGCCCAGTGAAAGGGAAGAAGCCCTTTCGGGCAGGTGGCGAGTGGGGCAGCGTCGCCGGCCGCGCCGAAAAAAAGCTCGAACAATGGAGTGAGGTTCGGGGCGGCGGCGGCTTGGGCGAGACCGTCGAGGAATCCCGCCCGGCGCTGCTCGAGCTCCTGGCCGAGTGCCATCGCAGGGAGCGCACGAGCGAGCTCGAGGACCTCCTGCGCGTCGGCGTCACCCGAGTCCGCCGCTTGGCGGACAGCCTCGTGCTGGCCCGCGGGGAAGCGCCCGGCAATGGTGGCGAGACTGCGGAACATGCGCGAGGCGGCGCCCGAGGCTGGCACGAACTTGAGGAAGCGGCCCTGACGCTGGGCCTCCCGGGCGCGCGCCAGGAGGTCCGGGACCTCCTCTTCGCTGATCCGTTCGATGCCGTCGCCGAGGGTTGCGGGGCGGAGCAGGCGGGTGCCGCGCGGTCCGCTCGCGCCGGCCAGCAGCGCCAGCTGGCGTTCCGCCTCCGCGAGCGGGATGCCGCACTCGGCGAGCTGGGCCCGGTCGGCGGCGGTCAGGCTCTCGGGGGCGGGCATCGCGCCGGGATCAAATTGAGAAGCGCGGCAACCGGTCGGCGAGCTCTGCGAGCCGCTGTGCAGTCTGATCTTTGGGCGAGAGCAGGGGAGCGGCGACGGGCCATTCGATGCCGATCGCCGGGTCGTCCCAGGCGATCGAGAGATCGCCGGCCGGGTCGTAGAGGGCCGTGCACTTGTACTCGACCTGGGCGCGTTCCGACAGCACGCAGAAGCCGTGGGCGAAGTCGGGGGGCACCCAGAGCTGGCGGAAGTTCGCGGCCGAGAGCTCGACGCCGTACCACTGCGCGAAGGTCGGCGAACCGCGGCGGATGTCGACCGCGACGTCGAAGATCTCCCCCTCGGTGCAGCGCACGAGCTTGCCCTGGGAGAGGGGGAGCTGCACGTGCAGTCCGCGCAGCGTCCCCTTCTGTGACAGCGAGTGGTTGTCCTGCACGAAAGCGACGTCGAGCCCCTGGTTCGCGAACTTGCCGGCGTTCCAGACTTCGAGGAAGAAGCCGCGCTCGTCGCGGAAGACCTGCGGCTCGACGAGGAGGACCCCCGGGAGCGGCGTCGGCAGTAGCTTCAAGAATCGGTCTCCTGCTCGTGCACCACCCGCCGCAGGTAGTCGGCGTACTCGGTGCGGCCGAGGTCGTCGGCGAGGGTGAGCACCTGGGCGGGAGTGAGGTAGCCCATGCGCAGGCCGATCTCCTCGAGACAGGCGACCTTCAACCCCTGGCGCTGCTCGACGGCGCCGATGAACTCCGAGGCCTGGAGGAGCGACTCGTGGGTGCCGGTGTCGAGCCAGGCGATGCCGCGGCCGAGGATTTGCACCGAAAGCTCGCCCGCCGCCATGTAGGCGCGGTTGACATCGGTGATCTCGAGCTCGCCGCGTGGCGAGGGCTGAAGGGCGGCGGCGATCTCGAGCACCCGGTTGTCGTAGAAGTAGAGACCGGTGACCGCAAGCGACGAGCGAGGTTGGGCGGGCTTTTCCTCGATGGTGATCGCCCGGCCGTCCGCGCCGAGCTCGACCACGCCGTAGCGCTCTGGGTCGCGCACCCGGTAGGCGAAGACCGTGGCGCCGGTTTCTCGCGCCGCCGCCTTCTGGAGGTCGTCCGGGAAGCCGTGGCCGTAGAAGATGTTGTCGCCCAGGGCGAGCGCCACCCGGTCGCCGCCGACGAACTCGCGGCCGATGAGGAAGGCCTGCGCGAGGCCGCCCGGATGCGGCTGGACGGCGTAGGTGATCCGGATGCCGAACGCTGACCCATCCCCCAGCAGCCGCTCGAAGCTCGCGACGTCGTGCGGCGTCGTGATGAGCAGAACGTCGCGGATGCCGGCGAGCATGAGGCTCGACAGCGGGTAATAAACCATCGGTTTGTCGTACACCGGCAGCAGTTGCTTCGAAATGCCGCGCGTCACCGGGTAAAGCCGCGTGCCGGAGCCTCCGGCGAGAACAATGCCTTTCATTGCGGGGAGTATATCGGGCGCCTCCGCAGGGCATCGGGCGGCATGGGGTGGCATGGGGCGGCATGGGGCGGCATGGGCGGCATGGGCAGTCCGGGACGGGCCGGCGATCCTCGCAGCCCTCTCGACGAGTCCCGGTCGCCGGTAAGATTGCCGCATGACTCCCTGGCAGGCTGCGGTTCTGGCGGTGGTGCAGGCGGTGACCGAGTTTCTGCCGGTCTCTTCTTCCGGGCATCTGATTCTGTTGCCGCATCTGCTGGGGTGGACGGACCAGGGGCTCGAGTTCGACATTGCGACCAACAGCGGGACGCTGCTTGCGGTCATGGCCTACTTCCGCGCCGATATCGCGCGCATGGCGGGCTCTTTCTTCGCGAGCTTCCGGGCGGCGGAACGTGCCGTGAATCCAGACGCGCGGATGGTCTGGCTGCTCGCCTGGGCGACGATCCCGGCCGGGCTCGCTGGCCTCCTCGTCAAGGGCTGGATCTCGAGTTACGGTCGCGATCCGCGACTCATCGCGGCGACTGCGATCGGTTACGGCGCGCTGCTGCTCTACGCCGACCGGCGGTCGTCCCGGTTGGGCGCCGGCCGCGCGCTCGAAGAGTTCGGAATGCGCGCGGCGATGCTGGTCGGGTGTGCCCAGGCGCTCGCGCTGGTGCCGGGCACCTCGCGCTCAGGCATCACCATCACCGCGGCGCTCCTGCTGGGTTTCGCGCGCCCCGCGGCGGCGCGCTTCTCGTTCCTGCTTGCCATCCCGATCGGGCTGCTCCTGGCGGCGAAGCAGATCTTCGATGTCGCGCGCGGCCTGCCGATCGGCGTGCCGCCTGGCGCGCTCGTGATCGGCATTGCTGTTTCGGCTCTGGCCGGCTACGCGGTCATCGCCTTCCTGCTCGGATGGGTGCGCCAGCGGTCGCTGGCGCCGTTCGCCTGGTACCGTCTGGCGCTAGGCGTCGTGCTGCTGGTCGTCTTCTGGCGCTGAGCCGCCCGAGCCACCCGTAGGCAGCGAGACGGGGTGTTTCGGGGGGAAGAGCCACGACGCCGCGACGGCCCCGGTGAGCAGCGCCAGGATGACGCCTAAGGACATCGTGATCGGCATGTGCCAGAAGTCCGACAGCAGCATCTTCAGCCCGACGAACGCCAGCACCAGCCCGAGGCCGTATTTCAGATAGTGGAACTTGCCCATCAGGTCGGCGAGCAGGAAGTAGAGCGAGCGCAGGCCGAGGATGGCGAAGACGTTCGAGGTGAAGACCAGGAACGGATCGCGGGTTACGGCGAAGATGGCCGGAATCGAATCGACCGCGAAGATGACGTCGGTGAACTCGACCACGACCAGCACCAGGAAGAGCGGCGTCACGACGAGCTTTCCGGCGACGCGAGCGAAGAAGTGCGCGCCGTGGTACTCCGAGGTCACCGGCAGGAAGCGCTGGCAGAGCAGGAGGATCGGATTCCTCGCCGGGTCCACCGAGCCTTCTTTCGCGAGCAGCAGCTTCACCCCGGTGTAGATCAGGAAGGCGCCGAAGACGAAGATCATCCAGGCGAACTTGGCGAGCAGCGCCGCCCCGGCGATGATGAAGACGCCGCGCAGGATGACCGCCCCGAGGATGCCCCAGAAGAGCACCCGGTGCTGGTGCTCGGCGGGCACCGCGAAGTAGGTGAAGACGACCAGGAAGACGAACAGGTTGTCGACCGAGAGGGCATACTCGATGACGTAACCGGTGACGAACTCGAGCGCCGGAGCGCTGCCGAACCTCCAGGCCAGGAAGGCCGCAAAGAGGCCGCCCATCGAGACGAAGAAGAGGGTGTTGCGCAGCGCCGCCTTCGCCGAGATGACCTTGGCGCCGCGGTTGAGCACCGCGAGGTCGAGGATCAGGAGGGCCCCACAGATGATGAGGAAAGTCGTCCAGAGGAGCGGGGAGGCGATCGAGTGCATGCGTTCGCCAGTCTACCCGACCTTGGCATCGTGCTAATTTCTCCGCCGTGGCCTGCTTTCTCACCTTCGAAGGACTCGACGGCAGCGGCAAGTCGACCCACCTGCGGACCGCGGCCGCCTGGTTCGCGGCCCGCAACCTCCCGCACCTCGTGACCCACGAGCCCGGGGGAACGCCGCTCGCGCAGGCGATTCGCGAGCTCTTCCTCGACCCGAAATGGGGCGCGATCGACGGCACGGTCGAGCTGCTGCTGGTCTTCGCCAGCCGGCGCCAGCATCTGATCGAGAAGATCGAGCCCGCGCTGGCGAGTGGCACGCATGTGCTCTGTGACCGCTTCACCGACTCGACCCGCGCCTACCAGGGCTGCGGCCGCGGCGTGCCGCAGGCGACGATCGATCGGGTCGATGCGGTGGCGACCGGCGGGCGCCGCCCGGATGTGACGCTGCTCTTCGACCTGCCGGCGGCCGACGCCCGCCGTCGCGGCGCGTCGAAGGCGCGCCGGCGCTCGAACACTGCCGACCGGCTCGACGTCGAGAGCCTCGCTTTCTACGAGCGCGTGCGCGGCGGCTACCTCGAGCTCGCGGCGGCGGAGCCCGGGCGGTTCCGCATCATCGATTCCGGGGGCGATCTGCGCCGGACCGAGGAGCGGATGCTCGCGACGCTCGAGTCGATCGACGCTCTGAAGCCCCCGGGGACTCGCGGGGACCTCCCGGACCCCGCGCCGTGAAGCTCGCGCGCACGATCGCCCTCGCCGTCGAGGGGCGCCTCTATCCGTCGGTGATCCTGCACGGCGGCTCGGAGGCGACGCGCCTGGCCTCGGCCATCACCTTCGCCCGCGCCCTGCTCTGCGAGCGCCCGGCGGGAGAGCGCCCGTGCGGCGAATGCCGCCACTGCCGCCGCATCACCCTGCCGGAACTTTCTGGGGAGGCGGCCGAGACCTTCCACCCCGACTTCCTCTGGCTGGTGCGCGACCTCAAGACCTCGATCTCGGCGGAGGCGACGCGCGAGATGCTGCGCTCGGCGCAGCTCTCGCCCTACGAGGCCCGGGGGCAGGTCTTCGTCATCGCCGAGGCCGCGAGCCTCTCGTCCGAGGCCTCCGACGCGCTGCTCAAGGCGATCGAAGAGCCGGGATTGAAATCACCGCGGAACTTCTTCCTGCTCTGCCCCTCGCGGCTGGATCTGTCGCCGACGCTGCGCAGCCGCTCGCTCGCCATTTATCTAGGAGCCGCGGCCGCGATGCCCCAGGCGGCCCTCGAGGCGGTCGCCTCGGGCTTCCGCGCCAGCGTCGAGCGCTTCGTGGCGGGCGGCGGGGGGCTCTGGCTGCTCGACGCCGCCGCGCGCCTGGACCCGGTGGGGAAGCGCTCGAAAACAGAGCTCGAAGCGCTCCGGAAACGCCGCGCCGCAGCGGCAGCTCCGGATGGCGAGCAGGTGGACGAGCTCGACGGTTTCGAGGATCCGCGTGCCCAGCGCCCCTGGCTGTTCGCGGCCGCGGCCGTCCGCCTGGCCGCGGTCGGGTTCGGTGACGGGCCGCCGCCCGAGCCGGCGCTGCGACGCCGGATGCTGGCGCTCGCCGAGGAGCTCCTCAACTCCTCACCCCTGCGCCTGCGCGGCATCCCCGCCGACCGCATCCTGGAAGGCCTGGTTTGCCGTCACTTCACCGGGTGAAAGGCGACAGGGCAGGTTTTGAACTTCTCTGGTGTTTCCAGGCCGCCCTTAGCGCTGCGCAGGGGAGGCCTCCAGAGGAATGAGAAAAGGACCAGTAATGGAACTGGGATCCGGGGCGTCGTTGCGGGGGCGCAACTGGATTGCCCGACCATGATGAGGCGGGCTGCCGCACTTTTTTCATTGTTCGGTCCTTTCGTCTGGGTGACCGCTTGCCTGCCGGAGGGCGGGGCGGGTCTCAAAGCGCCGGCGGCCTCTTTTCAGGAAGAGGTCGCCGAGCGCGTCAACGCCGAGCGCGCCGCCTGTAGGGGAACCGACTGCCCGCTGCCGCCGCTGAAACTGGTGCCGGTCCTGTCGAAAGTCGCCGACCGCCACAGCCGCGCCATGGCGGGTGGCGACTTCTTCTCGCATTGCGATCTTCCGACTGGCCTGCATCTGCCGGACCGTTTGCGCCAGGCCGCCTACGGCTACAGCGCCGCGGCCGAGAACATCGCCGGCGGGGCCAACTCCCCGGAGGCGGCGATGGCGCAGTGGATGGGGAGCCTGGCACATCGCGCCAACCTCCTGAACGCCGACTATCGCGAGCTCGGCGTCGGTTACTTCCGCCAGGACGACGACCTCGGCAACGTCGATCGCGACACCAACGATGACTGCGACTGCCGGGACCGCGGCGAGACCTGCCGCGGGGAGGCGCTCACCCACTATTGGACGCAGGTCTTCGGCCGGCGCGACGATGTCTATCCCCTGGTGATCTCCGGAGAACGGCAGGCGACCGCGAACGCGGCGGTCGAGGTCTATCTCTACGGCCCGCCCGGGGCGGCCCGAATGCGCCTGCGCAACGACGGCGGGGCATGGTCGGCCTGGCAGCCGTACGCCCCCCGGGTTTCCTGGTCGCTCGCTGCGGGCGACGGCCAACGCACCGTCTTCTCGGAGGTCGTAGCCGCGGGGGCCGTCCACCGCGCCTGCGACCGCATCTGGCTCACCGGCGCCGGCCTTCCCGCGAAGTCCGACGAGCCTGTCGCCTGCGAGGGCGACGGGACCTATCGCGCCGGCGAGCCCTGAGCTGCCGCCTACTTCTTCGGCGGACGGGTCGGGCGGATCTCGATCAGGCTCGGCAGGGCGCGGGCCGGGAAGTCGAGCAGATCGGTCACCACTTTGGCGATGTCCTCGGGGGCGAGGCGCCAGTCGGCTCCGCCCGGCGATCGCGGCGATCTCATGATGCCGCCCCCGAAGTCGGTGTCGACGCTGCCGGGGCAGATCGCCGCGATGCGGATGCCGAAATGCCGCAGATCGAGCATCGCCGCCTCTGACATCCCGACCAGGCCGAACTTGCTGGCGTTGTAGGCGGCCCCGCCGGCGAACGGATTCTTCGCGGCGAGCGAGGCGATGTTGAAGATCCAGCCCTCGCCCTGGCGCTTCATGATCGGCGCCGCGGCGTGGATCGCATAGAACGGACCGAGGAGGTTGGTCTCGATCACTTCGCGAAAGTCGTCGCCCGAGAGCTCGTCCACCGGGCCGAAGTGACCCAGGCCGGCGTTGTTCACCAGCACGTCGAGCCGGCCGGCCTCCTCCTCGACCCAGGCGACCATCTCTTCGACGGCAGTCTGGTCGCGCACGTCGCAGAGGCGCGAGGCGACCTTGCCGGGGTAGCGGATGAAGAGCTGCTGCTGGGTGTTCTCGACGACGTCCGGGCTGCGGCCGCAGAAGAAGACCCGGAAGCCGCGTTCGAGCAACGCCTCGACCGTGGCGCGGCCGATGCCGCGGCCGCCGCCGGTGACCAGGGCGACGCGTGGGTGGGTGGGGGGTGTGTTCATGAACGCCAGAGTAGCAAACGGCGGCAGGTGTACAATTCCGGCGATGGCTGGACTGCGGCGAACCCTGTCCCTGGCGCTGTTGGCGCTGCTCCTCGTGCTCGTCGCCGGGCCGGTGGCGGCCGCCCAGTGCAGGATGCGCGGAGCGTGTCCGATGATGAATAAGGCGGCACGCACCGCCCCGTGTCACGGCGCCCGGGGCTCGGGCGGCATGTCGGCGCCGATGGACTGCTGCCAGCCGGTCGCGACTCCCGCGCCCTCCTCCGCCCTGCCAGGCCTCGAAACGCCTCTCGCTGCCCTCTCCCCGGCGCTGCCCGGCGGTGAGATCGCCGCAGCGCGCCTCTTGCCGGCCGCCTTCTCGCGCGCCGGCCAGTTGCACCCGCTCGGCCTCTTCACCCTCCACTCCGTCTGGCGAATCTGAGCCTCCCTCTCCGGGAGAAGTGTGCCCGGCGGGAGCCCTCTCTCGCCGTTTCCGGAACCGGATCGCAAGGAGTGTCCGATGTCGAAGTGGGGAATCAGCTGGTTCGTCTACCGTAAGTTCACGCAGCGCGCGCTCGGGATCCTCTGCGCGAGCGGCTACGCTTTCGCCTCGCCCCCACCCGGCCGGGCGGACGCGATCGAGATCGCGGCGCTCGAGAGCGCCGCCCGGAGCGGCTCGCCGGTCCTCGCGGCGGCGCGCGAGCGGGCGCAGGAGGCGCTGGTGCTCGCCGAAGTGGCGGGGCTCGCCGGCGATCCGGAGCTCGCGCTCTGGCTGCACAACGCCTTCCCGAGCCTCTCCGATACCGCCGATCGTCCGATCGGTCTCGAGGTCGAAGTCATCCAGCCGGTGCGCTGGCCGGGCAAACGCGACGTTCTCGAGGAGCTCGCCGCCGCCGAGACCCGGGCCGCCCTCTACGCCGTCGAGGTCGCGGAGCAGGAACTGGTGGGCGAGCTGCGACGAACCTTCGCGGAGCTCTACAGCACGGATCGCGAGCAGCGCACTCTGGCCGAATCGCACGAGCTCCTCGAGCTCCTGCACGCCACGGCGCGGGCCCGATTCGGCGATGCCCAGGAGGGTGCTCTCGCCGTCCTCGAAGCCGAGCTCGCCCAGGACGAACACGACCAGGATCTCGATCTGGTCTTCTCGCGCTTCCAGGCGGCGCGGGCGAAGCTCGCCGCGCTCGCGGGAGTCCTTCCCGAGTCGCTGCCGCTGCGCGTCGGCGAGCTGCCGGAGCCGATCTTCGCGGTGCGTGAGGGGCCGCTGCCGTTCGGCCCCCAGGCGCCTTCGCTCCGCGCCGCGGAGCTCCGGCTCGAGGCCGTGCTGCGTCGCCTCGAAGTCGCCCGCCTCGCAATGAAGCCGGACTTCGGTGTCGGCGGCGGCTTCCTCTGGCCGGAGGGCGAGAACCCCGAGCTGACCGTCCGGCTCGGCATGGAGCTGCCGTTTCTGCGCCGCCGGCGTCTCGGGCCGCAGGTGACGGCGTTGGAGAGCGCGGTCGCGGCGGCGCGCGCCGATCTCGCCGCCGCCGAGGTCGCCGGGCGCGCCGAAGCGGTGCGCCTCGGTGCCGAGCGCGACCGGCTGGAACGGAGCCTGGGGCGCCTCACCGGAGCGATCGTGCCGAGGACGAGCGTGGCGCTCGATCTCGCGCGCTCCAGCTTCCTGAACGGCGAGGTCACCTTCGCTCGCCTCCTCGAGCTCTGGTACGACTGGTTTCACGCCCGCACCGAGCTCGCGAACGCCGAAGCCGCCCGCTACGCCGTCTGGGCCGAAGCCCAGGCGCTCGCCGGCGCCCCCATCGCCGACCCCTTGCCGGAGTCCAGACCATGAAGCCTCAGGCGCCAGGCCTCTTCCGCCAGCGATTCTTCGTTCCGCTCCTCCTGCTCGCCTGCGCCTGCGCGGTGCTCGTCGCGGCCGGCTGCTCCCGGGCGCCTGGCCCCGCCGAAGCCGAGGCCTGGACCTGTCCGATGCATCCCACCTACGTCTCCGATCACGCCGGGACCTGTCCGATCTGCAACATGGACCTGGTGAAGGTGGAGAAGGCGGCGGAGCAGGAGAGTGCCGAAGCGGGGGCCGAGGCCGGCGCGGCGGCGACGACGGCCGCCGTGATCGACGACGATCCGGAGGCGCTGCGCCGCGCCGGCGTGGTGACCGAGGTCGCGACCGCCGGACGCCTCGAACGGACGTTGCGCGCCGCCGGCACGGTGGTGCCCGACGAGCGCCGCCTGGTCCGCGCCCAGTCGAAGATCTCCGGCTGGGTCGAGCGGCTCGACGTCAACGCGACCGGGCTCTACGTGAAGAAGGGGGCCCCGGCGATGGCGATCTACTCGCCGGCGCTGCTCAGCGCGCAAAGCGACTACCTGCTGGCGCGCGACGCCGCCAACCGCTTCGCCGGGTCGCAGCTGCCCGAGGTTCGCCGGGGCGGCCAGGAGCTGCTCATCGCGGCGCGACGGCGGCTCGAGCTCCTCGACGTGCCGGAGAACTTCATCATCGAGCTCGACCGTACCCGCACGCCGCAACGCACGGTCGACCTGCTCGTGCCGGCAAACGGCTTCGTCAGCGCCAAATCGGTGGTGCTGGGCCAGGAGGTCACCCCGGGAATGGAGCTCTACACGGTGACCGATCTCTCGAGCGTCTGGGTCGAGGCGGCGTTCTTCGAGTCGGAGGCGCGCTGGCTCGCGGTCGGGCAGGCGGCGACGATCCACCTGCCGTTCGACGCCGGGAGAAGCCTGGCGGCGAAGGTCTCCTATCTCTATCCGACCCTCGACGCGGCGGCGCGCACCCTCACCGCGCGCTTCGAGCTGCCCAATCCCGGCTTCGCGCTGCGCCCCGGGATGTTCGTCGACGTCGAGCTCGGCATCGATCTTGGTGAGGGCGTGCTCTTGCCCACCTCCGCTGTCCTCGACTCCGGACTGCGCAAGACCGTCTTCGTCGAGACCTCGCCGGGGCGGCTCGAGCCGCGCGACGTCGAGACCGGCGAGGCGAGCGGCGGCCGCATCCAGATCGTCCGCGGCGTCGCGGCAGGAGAGCGGGTCGCCGTGCGCGCCAACTTCCTGCTCGACGCCGAGTCGCGGCTGGGCATCGCTCCGGCGCCCGCGGCCTCGGACAACGTCCCGGCGACCGGCGCAGCCGATCCCCACCGAGAGCATCGATGATCCGTCGCGCCATCGCATTCTCGGCCACGAACCGGATCCTCGTCCTGCTCGTCGTCGCGGTCCTCTGTGTCGTGGCGGTGGCGGTGCTCGGGGTGATCCAGCTCGACGCGCTGCCCGATCTCTCGGACACCCAGGTCATCATCCTGTCGCGCTGGGACCGGGCGCCCGACCTGCTCGAGGACCAGGTCACCTATCCGATCGTGAGCGCCCTTCTGGGAGCGCCGAAGGTCAAAGCGGTGCGGGGCTTCTCGGACTTCGGCTATTCGTTCGTCTACGTCATCTTCGAAGACGGCACCGACCTCTACTGGGCGCGCTCGCGCGTGCTCGAGTACCTGTCGAAGATCCAGAGCAGCCTCCCCGAAGGGGTGCGCACCGAGTTGGGGCCCGACGCCACCGGCGTCGGCTGGGTCTACCAGTACGCGCTCGTCGACAAGGAGGGGCGCTCGGGGGGCGCGGCGCGGCACTCCCTCGACGAGCTGCGCGCGATTCAGGACTGGACGCTGCGCTACGCGCTGCAGAGCGTTCCCGGCGTCGCCGAGGTCGCCTCGTTCGGCGGCTACGTCCGGCAGGTGCAGATCGTCGTCGACCCGAACCGGCTTGCGGCCTACGGCGTGCCGATCGGCGAGGTCGTGGCGGCGGTGCAGGCATCGAACAACGAGAGCGGAGGGCGGCTCATCGAGTGGAGCGGTGCCGAGTACATGGTGCGCATCCGCGGCTACGCGAGGTCGGTCGAAGACTTCGGCGCGGTCGTCCTGCGGGCGAGCCCGACGGGGGTGCCGCTCCGGGTACGTGACGTCGCGACGGTCGAGCTCGGGCCGGAGTCGCGGCGCGGCACCGGCGACCTCGACGGCCAGGGGGACGCAGTCGGCGGCATCGTCGTCATGCGCCACGGCGAGAACGCGCTGAACGTCATCCGCCGGGTGCAGGCCAAACTCGACGATCTTGCAGCCAGTCTGCCGCCGGGCGTCGAGGTGGTCACGACCTACGACCGCTCCGACCTGATCCTGCGCGCTCTCGACACGCTCAAGCACGAGCTCGTGCTGGAGATGATCGTCGTGTCGCTGGTGATCCTCTTCTTCCTCTGGCATTTTCCGTCGGCGATCGTGCCGATCGTCACCATTCCGATCTCGGTGCTGCTCTCCTTCATCCCGCTCTACCTGCTCGGCATCTCGGTCAACATCATGACTCTCGCCGGGATTGCGATCTCGATCGGAGTGCTGGTCGACGGCGCGATCGTCGAGGTGGAGAACGCCTACAACAAGCTGCATCTCTGGGAGCTCGGCGGCCGGAAGGGGGACTTCCACGCCGTTCGGCTTCAGGCCCTCCAGGAGGTCGGGCCGTCGGTCTTCTTCTCGCTGCTGGTCATCGCCGTCGCCTTCCTGCCGATCTTCGCGCTGGTCGACCAGGAGGGCCGGCTCTTCGGACCACTCGCCTGGTCGAAGAACCTCGCGATGCTGCTCGCGGCGCTCCTCGCGATCACGCTCGACCCGGCTCTGCGCATGCTCTTCGCGCGCATGGATCCCTACACCTTCCGGCCGCGCTTTCTGGCGCGCTTCGCCACCGGCCTGCTCGTCGGGACCTATCACGCGGAGGAGCGCCATCCGGTGAGCCGCGCCATTCACCGCGTCTACGAGCCGGCCTGCCGTTTCGTCCTCAAGTGGCCGAAGGCGGTCATCGGCGTCGCCCTGGTGATTCTCGCCGCCTCGCTGCCGCTCTACTTCGAGCTCGGCTCCGAGTTCATGCCGCCGCTCGCCGAGGGCTCGATCCTCTACATGCCGACGACGCTCCCCGGAATCGCGATCGGCGAGGCGCAGCGGGTGCTCGAGCTCCAGGACGGGATCCTCGCCGGCTTCCCCGAGGTCGAGCGTGTCCATGGCAAGGCGGGGCGGGCGGAGAGCGCGACCGACCCGGCGCCGCTCTCGATGTTCGAGACCACGGTGGTGCTGAAACCCGAATCGGAGTGGCGGGCAAAGGCGACCTGGTACTCGGACTGGATGCCCGATCTCCTGAAGCCGATGCTGCGCCCGTTCTGGCCCGACCGGATCTCCTACGAGGAGTTGATTGCCGAGATGAACAGCGCGCTCACCATTCCCGGCTTCACCAACGCCTGGACGATGCCGATCAAGGCGCGTCTCGACATGCTCTCGACGGGAGTGCGAACGCCCGTCGGGATCAAGGTCCTGGGCCGCGACCTCGCCGAGATCGAGCGCGTCGGCCTGGCGGTCGAGGCGGTGACGCGCGACATACCCGGGGCGCGGAGCGCCTTCGCCGAGCGCGTCGCCGGCGGCTACTTCCTCGACATCGAGCCGCGCCCGGAACAGCTCGCGCGCTATGGCCTGCGGGTCGAGGAGTTGCAGGAGGTGCTCGCCGCGGCGATCGGCGGCGAGAACGTCACCACGACGATCGAGGGCCGGCAGCGCTTCCCGGTGAGCGTGCGCTATCCGCGGGAGCTGCGCGACGACCCCGACAGGCTGGCGCGGATCCTCGTGCCGGTGGCTTCGGGAGCGCAGGTCCCCCTCGGGCAGCTCGCCGACTTCCGTGTCGCGCACGGCCCGGCGATGATCCGCAACGAGAACGGCTTCCTCGCCGGCTACGTCTTCGTCGATGTCGCCGGGCGCGACGTCGGCTCGTTCGTCGAGGAGGCGAAGGCTGCCGTGCGCCGCGAGGTCGCGCTGCCGCCGGGCACGACCCTCCTGTGGAGCGGCCAGTACGAGAACATGATTCGGGTGCGCGAGCGCCTGCAGTGGATCGTGCCGGCGACCATCGTCCTGATCTTCCTGCTGCTCTACGCCAACACCAAGTCGACCTTCAAGGCCGGCCTGGTGCTGGCGACCGTTCCGTTCTCGATGGTCGGAGCGATCTGGCTCTTCCACATCCTGGGTTACAACGTCTCGATCGCCGCCTGGGTCGGCATGATCGCCCTTCTCGGACTCGACGCCGAGACGGCGGTCTTCATGCTGCTCTTCCTCGATCTGTCGTGGGACGACGCCAAGAAGCGCGGCCTCTTGCGCAACGAGCTCGAGATCGACGAGGCGATCATTCACGGAGCGGTCAAGCGGGCGCGGCCGAAGATGATGACGGTGGCGGCGGCGTTCATGGGCCTGCTGCCGATTCTCTTCTCGACCTCGGCCGGCGCCGACGTCATGAAGCGGATCGCGGCGCCGATGATCGGCGGTCTCGCGACCTCGTTCCTGATGGAGCTGCTGATCTACCCGGCGGTCTACAAGCTGTGGAAGGGGCGCGCCGCCCTGCGCGAGGCGCGCGAATTGCAGGTGCAGGTTGAGTAGTGCCGGTTGAGTCGTGCAGGTCGAGTGATGCGTTTCGGCAACGAACGACGGCCGTCGAACGGCCTTTCTGACCAAGGAGAAGCGACAATGCGAATGCGAACGAAGGCGATGGGCACGACGATGGCGTTTCTGGGAACGCTGGCGCTCTTATCGGCGGCAGGTGCCGCGGAGATGCCGGCGGGCACGCTCGAGAAGCTCGTGGGACTCTACGTCCCGATGCAGGAGGCGCTGGCGGGAGATTCGGTCGCGACGGTGAAAGAGCAGGCGGCGAAGGTCGCCACCGAGGCCGAGGCGATCCTCAAGACCAAGGGCGAGAAGCCGTCGATCGATGCGATCGAGGGGCTCGAGGCGGTCGTCGCGGCCGCCAAGGCGATGAACGCGGCGGAGATCAAGGCGCTGCGCGAACAGTTCAAGCCGCTCTCTAGCGCGGTCGCCAGGCTGGTCGAGAAGCAGGCGGTCGCCGGCCACGGCATCTACTTCTGCCCGATGGCGGACGCCTACTGGATCCAGAAGAGCGGCGCGGTGAAGAACCCCTACTATGGCGCCAAGATGCTCGGCTGCGGCGAGGTGGTGAAGAAGGTCGAGGCCTGATGGAACCCCCGGCGGATGGTTCGGGCGGTCCGGAGGGTCTCGCAGCGCGGCCATCCCGGCGGTCGCTGCGGGTGCTCGCCGATGATCCTCCGAAGCCTCCGCCCGCCGGGGTGCTCGACCTGGTCTGCGGTATGACGGTCGATCCGGCGACCGCGAAGCACCGCGCGGAGCACGCCGGTCAGAGCTACTTCTTCTGCTCCGGCTCGTGCAGGCAGAAGTTCGAAGCGCATCCGGAGAAGTTCCTGGGCGGCCACCGTGAGGCCATGGGCAGCGCCGCGGCCCCGGCCGGGGAGATCCCGGCCGGCACGAAGTGGATCTGTCCGATGGACCCCGAGGTGGAGAGCGACGGGCCGGCCGCCTGCCCCAAGTGCGGCATGGCGCTCGAGCCGGCGATGCCCTCGGTCGCGGCGACGCGGACGGAGTGGACCTGCCCGATGCATCCGGAGATCGTGCGCGACGCGCCGGGGAGCTGTCCGAGCTGCGGCATGGCGCTCGAACCGCGCACGGTGACCGTGGAGGATGCGCCCAATCCCGAGTACGTCGACATGAAGCGGCGCTTCTGGGTCGCGGTGCCGCTCGCCGCGGCGACGCTCGTCCTCGCGATGGGCGAGATGATCCCGGGCGACCCGCTCGGAGAGTTCCTGTCGCCGCAGGTGCGGCTCTGGCTGCAGCTTCTCTTCGCGACACCGGTCGCCGTCTGGGCGGCCTGGCCGTTCTACGAGCGCGCCGT
>JAGPDF010000037.1:0-27280 GCA_018057705.1 Thermoanaerobaculia bacterium
GTAACGCCATTCGAAGCCGCGCAGCGCCGCCGGCGCCTCCGCGAGCCAGCGCTTCGCGGCCTGGGTGTCGTGGAGGCGCAAGTTCGCATCCGCCGCCGCGATGGCTGCCGCGTAGAGCCGCTCGTCGCCCGCGGAAGGTGCGGCCTGCGAGTGAGTTGGCTCGGCGGTGAGCAGGAACAGGAGTGCGGCGAGCAGAGCGAATTCCGAGGCGGGCGGGAGTCTCATGTCTTCTCCTCGAGGCTCGCGAGAGTCTACGTCCTCTGGTTCGGCGCGAGAGCGATCGACGGTCCACCCCCGCTGGAGTACTTCGGGAGGTCCGTTCCTTCATCGGGTATTCTTCGCCGAACGGGACCTCAACGGTGGAACGTCGCCCCAAGAATCGAGGGCAGCTTGATCGGACCTGAAGTAATTACTCGGACGATGTCCGTGCCCAGGCCAAGAGGGGCATCGGCTTCAGAGTGGCAGTATCACTCGAGGTCCGATCATCACAGCAAGGTCGCCTGTTGGACCGTCGCCGTGGACCTGCTCGGCGAGAGCGCGCTCATGCGCCAGCACGCCCAGGAAGGAAAGATCGTGCTGGGCGTCAATCTCGAGCTGCGCGACTTCAGAACGGGTCGAAAGAAGGACCTGGACTTGGTGATCGGGAAGCCCGCCCAGGACACTCCGACCACTGCTCGTTCGCTCGCGACGCTCGCCGATGACTACGGGCTCGTGCTCACCGCCAGTGAGAGAAATTGGGTCGAGAGCCTCCCGGACTTGAGCGAAGGTGTGGTGGGACCTGTCATGGTCGCCCTGGAAGCGAAAGCCGCGATGACGGAGCATTCGAAAGCTAGGCCCAGGTTGTATGACGAGTTGACCTCGAGTTTTTCGACTGTACTCGGCAACTCCTCCAACGCGCTCGCCGTGGGTCTCGTCATGGTGAATTTGGCCGACAGCTTTGTCAGTCCGGACTTGAACAAGGGCGGTAAGCGGCGGTCTGTAGTGTCCAAACACAATCAGCCGAAGGCCGCGGAGTCGGTTCTCGAGAAGGTCCGTGAACTCCCTCGCAGAACGGGCGATCAGCAACAGGGCTTCGATGGGCTTGCCGTTCTCATGGTGGAGTGCAGGAACGACGGCACGCCCATTCGCCTTGTGGCCACTCCTCCCGCACCGCAGGTAGGAGATGTGCTGAACTACAGAGGCATGATCGCGCGAGTCGCCCACGAATACGACGCTCGCTTCAGGAACACCTGACGCAGGTCCGGAGGCGAGTTGAGCGGTCGATCGATGGAGCGTCAGCCGACCCTAAGGTAGAACGCCTTCACTCCTGAGAAGCGAAGCAAGCAGGTCAGCGTTCCGGGTCTTACATTCCCAGACCGTGAGAACCTTCAGGCCCTTCTTCCGAAGTTCGCGGCATTTTTTCGAATCGCGCGCCCTATTTGCGGCAATCTTCGCGATCCAAAAGGCGCGGTTGCCCTTCGGAACGGTGGCGCGCTTGCAGTTTCGATGACCGTGCCAGAAGCAGCCATGAACGAAGATCGCCCAGCCTTGGGCCAGATTGGAGAGATCCGGAGAACCCGGTAGCTTCGAGTTGTTGAGGCGGTAGCGCACTCCGGCCGCAGACACCACGCGGCGAACGGCAAGCTCTGGAGCGGTATCGCTTCGCCGCTGGCGCTTCATTCGCTCGAGAGCTCGAGCATCTGTCGCGGCAGGGCGGCGCTCAGTCACTAGCGGCTCTCAAGCTAGAGCGCGAATGTGGTCCCTCACTGCGTCGAGGAATCTGGGGGGAAAGCGCAGCGAGCTTCTTCCTGCTCTCTCCATGAAGCCGCTCGCCGCACGAACCGACAGCGGCGAGGTCGGGAACTGAAGGAATTTCGAGAGATCGGGGCTCTTCGAAGGTTCTGGCCAAGCTGAGGCTCCCGAGCGGAAGCGCTCGCCTCCGATTCCCCATGCGGACTTCGGCCATGGGGCGCCAGGAGTCAATTCCTGATCGACTGAATCGTCGTAAGGCAAAGGAGTCTTCAGCCTTCGGCCAATCCAGTTGGCAACGTCCACGGTGACGGCATTGCCGACCAGCTTCCACCTGTGTCCGGGTCGGGCGACACGCTCAGCAGGCGAGGTCCACCCCGGCTCGAACCCCTGAAGACGCTCGAGGTCGCGAATATCCGGCTTCGCGAGAGAACCGTTGGGAAAAATGATGGCCGGCGGTGAGGGGATCCCGACAGTCGAGCCCCCCTTGAGCGTCGGAACGGAGTTGAAGGCCCATCCCAGCCCCCTGAGCCCTTCTGTCCAGTAGAAGCCACAGGGAGCCTCCCACCAGTCCGTCCGCTCCAAGTCCATCGGAGGGCCGGAATCCTCGGACAACAGCACCGAACGGGGATCTCCCTCGAGCGATGCGAGGATATAGACACGCTCTCTCCGTTGAGGAATTCCCGTGAATCTGGAATCGACGACTCGATAGGCCCAGGAGTACCCGAGTTCCTCGAGGGATGCGACGATCTTCTCCAGAGCGCGCCCCCTCTGGAGCTGGAGCATGAAGGAGACATTCTCCAGCAGGACCCAGGGCGTGCGGCGTTTTCTGAGCAGGCGGAACACTTCGCCCACGAGGCCCGAACGCTCACCTTCGATTCCGAGAGTGCGGCCGGCTTGGCTGAGGTCCTGACAAGGGAAACCAGCGGTCAGGAGGTCGACACTCCTCGGCAGGGAAGCAATGGTGGTGACATCGGGCTCGAGTTGGACTCCTTCGAACCGCACCTTCAGGACCTCCTGGGCGCCGGGTTCGATCTCACAGAGAAGTGCCGTCGAATGGCCCGCACGGTGCATTCCGAGTTCGATGCCACCGATCCCGGCGAACAGCCCCGCGACCTTCATTCCAGCGGCTGATCCTTTCGCGATCGGCTTGACTGCTGGCTTGGGCAAGAGACTTCTCTGGGCAACCATGGGCTGGATCGCCATTCTAATCGACCTCAGGCGCGCGCCGCCTGGGCGCGGGGGAAGCCGTACTGGGTCCGCAGGCGGCGGAAGTTCACCAGCAGCTGCTCTTTGGCGCTGCCCTCGAGGTAATCGCTCTTCGCGTAGAGGCGCTGGTACATCCCCAGAAGGTGAGGGAACTCCGCCTTCAGCCAGGGGAAGAACTTGGCGCGGCTCGCCGGCTTGAGCGAGAGCGCCTGCTGGTGGACGTCGACCGCGCCGGCCGCCGCCGCGGCCTCGAAGAGCGGCTCGAGCTCGTACTCGCTGTCGTTGATCCCGGGCATCACCGGCATGCAGTTGACGGTCACCGCGATGCCCGCCTCGGCCAGGCGCTCGACGGCGCGCAGGCGGGCCTGCGGGTCGGGCGCCGCCGGATCGAGCTTCTTCGCCAGCTCGCGATCGAGGGTGGTGATCGACAGGTGAATCTCGATCGCGTGGCGGCGGTCGAGCTCCGCCAGCAGGTCGAGGTCCTTCAGGATCAGGGGCGACTTGGTGGTGATCGAGAGGTTGAGCCCCTCGACCCCGGAGAAGACCTCGAGCAGCGACCTGGTCACGCCGAAGTGCTTCTCCGCTGGCTGGTAGGGATCGGTCGCCGTGCCGATGGCGATCGTCTGTCCCCGCAGGTCGCGCTTGCGCAGCCGCTGGGTGAGTCGCTCGGCGGCGTTTCGCTTGACGAAGATCCGGCTCTCGAAGTCGTCCGGGCTGGTCGACTCGAAAAAGCCGTGGGTCGAGCGGGCGTAGCAGTAGACGCAACCGAACTCGCAGCCCCGGTAGGGATTGATCGTCCAGTCGAAGGGGAGAAGACTGGACTCCGACTTGTTGAGGATCTCGCGCACCAGGAGGTCGAAGTAATCGACCCCGGCACGGCGGCGCAGTGCCTCGGCATCCGGTGCCGGGCGTCCTGCCGCGGGGAGCATGGGAAAGAGCGGGAGGGTGGCTTCCTGGTACATTTACGCCTTTTTTACGCCATCCCGGAAAGTTTGTCAAGTTGGCAGAATGCGGCCATGCCCGAGCTGCCCGAGATCGAGGTCCTGAAACGCAGCCTCGAGCCCCGCCTGGTCGGCCGCCGGGTGCTCGAAGTCAGGGTCCATTCGCCGGCCCTGCGCGAGCCGCTCGACCGGAGCTCTCTCGAGAGCCTCGCCGGACGGCGGATCGTGCGCCTGTCCCGGCGGAGCAAATACCTCCTGCTCGAAGTCGAGCGCGGGGCGACGCTGGTCATCCATCTGGGCATGAGCGGCCGTCTGACGCTCGCCCCGGCGTCGGCCGAGCGCGAGGCGCACGAGCACCTGAGCCTGCGCCTCGACGACGCAGAGCGACTGCGGCTGCGGGATCCGCGTCGCTTCGGCCTCGCCTTCGTCGCGCCGACCCGGGAGATCGAGCTGGATCGCCACTTCCGCCACCTCGGGGCGGAACCGCTCGCTCCGGCGCTCACCGGTATCCAGCTCTCCGAGCTGGCGCGGGGGCGCCGCGGGCCGGTCAAGAGCTTTCTGATGGACGGGCGCCTCCTGGTCGGAGTCGGCAACATCTACGCCACCGAGGCGCTCTACCGCGCCGGTATCCATCCCGCCCGGTCGGTCGCCCGGATCGGGGCGGAGCGCTGGCAGAGGCTGGCGGACGCCGTCGTCGCGACTCTCGAACAGGCGATCACCGAGGGCGGCACGACGCTCAACGACTTCCGCGACGGTGCCGGGCGCGAGGGCGAGTTCCAGGAATCGCTCGCCGTCTACGGCCGCGCGGGGGAGGCCTGTCCGGCCTGTGGTGCCTCCCTGCGGCGCCTCGTCCAGGCCGGCAGGAGCACCTTCTACTGTCCGCGCTGTCAGCGGTAGAGTCGGCGCTCACGAATCGAGCCCGCATCTCCGGAGGTCGTCATGAAACCGCCCGTGCCCGGCCTGGCCGTCGTCCTGCTCTCGAGCTTCGCTCTCACCCTGGCACTCGGCACAGCGGGCGGCTGCGCCAAGCCGGCGGCGAAATCCGGCGAGCGCGAGGCTCCTTCGGAGTCCGAAAGCCCGGGCCCGGCTGGCAGCTCGAATGGCTCGACTGGCTCGGACGCCGCGCGCGAGCTCGACGAGAAGGCCGCAGGCTACGAGGAGCGCTTCAGGGAGATCCAGGAAAGCGACATGACCGCCGACCAGAAGGCGCAGGCGGCCGGCGAGCTCGTGGACGAGCAGCAGCAGACGATCCGCGAAGCGGAGGACGGCGCGACGAACGAATCGGAGGATTGAGCCGGGATCGGCCCGTCGTTGGATAGGATCCGGTGTCATGAGCGCGATGATCCTCGGAGTCGCCGGCGGGACCGGTTCGGGCAAGACCACGGTGGCGCGAGAGATCCTCGAAGCGGTCCGGCCGGACAGGATCGCTTTCCTCGCCCAGGACAACTACTACCGCGACGTCGACTGGGAGAGCCCAGAGCAGCTCCTGGCGTACAACTTCGATCACCCGGACGCCATCGACACGCCGCTCTTCGTGGAGCACCTGCGCGCCCTGAAGGCCGGCTGCGCGGTCGAGCTCCCGGTCTACGACTTCGTGAGCCATCGCCGCACGGCGGTGTCGCGGCGGATCGAGCCGCGGCCGGTCGTGCTGGTGGAGGGGATCCTGCTCTTCGCCGAACCGGAGATCCGGGCGCTGCTCGACTTCAAGGTCTTCGTCGACACCGATTCCGACGTCCGTCTCGTGCGTCGCATCCGGCGCGACCTCACCGAGCGCGGTCGGGCGGTCGGGGACGTCCTGCGCCAGTACATGGGCACCGTGCGCCCGATGCACCTCGAGTTCGTCGAGCCCTCCAAGCGCTACGCCGACGTGATCGTGCCGGAAGGCGGCGAGAACCGCGTCGCCCTCGAGATGGTCGTGGCGCGCGTCGAGCAGCTCCTGGTGCCGGCCGAATCCCGGGTCTGAGGCGCGAGGAGCCCGCCGGACCCTGACCGGCGTCATACGAACCCGGCGCGGCTGCTGATCCAATACCGGTCATGAGGCACCTCCTGCTCCTTCCGATCGTCCTCTCCGCGCTGACCCTGGGCGCGCACCTCCTGCGCGGCGGTCTTCTCCCGCTCGCGCTCGTGGCCGTCGCGCTGCCGCTCCTCCTCATGCCCCGTTCCGACACTGCACTGCGCATGCTGCAGGGGCTGCTGCTTCTCGGCGCCGTCGAGTGGTTGCGGACCCTCCTCGTCATCCTCGAGCAGCGGCGTTCCTTGGGTCAGCCCTGGCATCGTCTGGTGGTGATTCTCGGAGCGGTGGCGCTGGTGACGGCGTTCTCGGCTCTCGCCGCCGGCCTGTGGCAGAGCCGCAGAGCAGTCGGGCGGCGCTCTGGCATCCCGGCGGAGGCCGCATGAACCGGCTCGAGGAGGGACGCCTGCGCCGCGAGTGGCGCACCCTCGACGCGATGATCGCGATCGCCTGCCGCGGCCGCGATCACGAGCGCGCGGCGGGCGGCCGAAGAGCGCTCTGCCCGGACTGCGCGGAGCTGCGCGCCTACGCCGAACAGCGACTCCTGCGCTGCCCATTCGGGGAGAAGAAGCCGACCTGCAACAACTGCCAGGTGCACTGCTACCGCCCCGAGATGCGCCAGCGGGTACGCGAAGTGATGATCTTCGCCGGGCCGCGCATGCTCCTGCGTCACCCGGTGCTCGCACTCCTTCATCTGGTGGTCGACGAGCGCCGCCCGGCGCCGCCGAAACCGGCACGGAACCCGCAGCGCCCCGCGACCCCGCCGACCGCTCCCGTCGGCTGCGAGACTCTCAGCCGCTGAACGGCCAGATCACCGGCAGCAGTAGGCTCGCGAGGACCCAGAACAGCAGGTTCAGCGGAATGCCGGCGACGAGGAAGTCCTTGTAGCGATAGTTGCCGGCGCCGTAGATCATGGCGTTCGTCTGGTATCCGATGGGGGTGACGAAGCCGTTCGAGGCCGCGAAGGCGACGGCCATGAGGAATGGCCGGCTGTCGACGCCGAGCGCGGTCGACGTGGCGAGCGCCACCGGTACCATCAGCACCGCGGTCGAGGCGTTCGAGAGGACTTCCGTGAGCACCATCGTCACGAAGTAGAGAAGGGCCAGGGCTGCCCAGGGGCCCAGGTCGCCGCCCCGGACCGCGATCCACTCCCCGAGCTCCCTCGCGAGGCCGGCCCGCTCCACGGCGATGCCCAGCGGCAGAGTCGCCGCGAGCAGGAAGTAGACCGACCAGTTGACCGAACGATAGACGCGCTGGATGCGCACCACCCGGGTCACAAGGAGAGCGACGATCGCCACGAGGGCCGCTTTGAGAAGTGGCACGTCGAAGAAGGTAGCGGCGACGATCGTCCCGACGAGCGCCGCGGCGTGAAGCCACCAGCGCGAATGCAGTCGCAGCCGCAGGTCGACCTCCTGGAGCGGCAGGAAGTCGTCGAGCTTGTAGAGCTGCTCGACGCTCCTCCGGGGGCCGAAGACGAGCAGCGTGTCCCAGCGCTTGAGCGGAATGAGCGATAGTTTCTCGCGGATCAGCTCGCCGGTGCGCGAGAGCGCGAGGACGAAGGCGCCGAATCGCCGCCGGAAGTCGATCTCGCGGAGCGAAGTGCCCTCGAGCGTCGACGACGGCGAGAGCTGCATCTCGGCGAGGACGTTGTCCTCGTCGGAGAGGTTGGCGTCCGAGAGCTTGATGTCCGAGAGCAGCAGGAGCTGCTGCTGCTCCTTGAACTGCACGATGTCGGCCATGGTGCCGCGGACGATGAGGATGTCTTCGGGCGCGAGCGGGGTGTTGCGCAGATCGAAGGCGATCTTCTTCGTGCCGCGGAGAATCTCGAGCACGTTCAGGTGGTAGCGATCGCTGATCTCCTCGTCGACCACCGTACGTCCGACCAGCCGCGAGGCCGCCGGTACCTTCACCTCGGTGAGGAAAGTCGTGAGCTGGTACTTGGAGGTCAGGCTCGTGGCGTCGCCGCGCTCGGGGAGGTAGCGTACGAGCAGGGCGTTGTAGAGCATGCCGCAGCCGAAGAGGACGATGCCCATCGGGAAGAGCTCGAACATGCCGATCGCCGGCAGCCCGCGGGCCTCGGCGAGCGACGACACCAGGATGTTGGTGGAGGTTCCGACGAGCGTGCAGGTGCCGCCGATCACCGCGGCGTAATTGAGTGGCAGGAGGAGCTTCGAGGGCCCCTTGCGGTGCTGCTTGGCGATCTGGATCGCCACCGGCAGGAACATCGCCACCGCCGCCGTGTTGTTGATGAACATCGAGAGGGCGCCGCAGACGACGAGCAGCAGCGCAACCGACCGCCCCCACGAGCCGCCGGCCAGGCGGCTGATGCGATGCCCGACCTGTGCGATCAGGCCGCTGTCGGTGACCGCCTCGGAGAGGATCATCATGAACAGCACGGTGATCACCGCCGTGTCGGAGAAGCCCGAGATCCCTTCCGTGAGGCTGACCTGGCCGGTGACGAGGAGGGCCGCCAGCAGAGTGAGCGCGACGACGTCGACCGCCAGCCACTCGAACGCCGATGCGACGAGCATGAAGACCAGCAGCACGAGTACGATCGTCGTCGCCATGGGGATCGAGGACGAAGTCTAACAGCGCCCATTCAGCGCGCAGGCCGGCTGCAGAGGCCCGAGGCGAGCGGGCGAGGGCTGCGCACGTCACAGGCAGGGCTTCGATCGACCGGGGTCTCCGGGGTCGCCAGGATTGCAGGGATGGGTCCGACCGACTACGATTTACGGGTGGCCCGCTATCGCCTCGACGTCCACGCCGCCTTCGAAGCGGCGCACCACCTGCTCTCCTATCGCGGCGGGAAAGAGCCGTCGCACGGCCACAGCTGGCGGGTCTCGATCGAAATCGTCGCGTCCGGGCTCGACAGCGAGGGGATGGCGTTCGATTTCGTCGCCGCGCGCGGCGCGCTGATGGAGCTCGCCGCGCGCTTCGACCACCGAGACATCAATACCGTGCCGCCCTTCGACTCGCTGAGCCCGACGACCGAGGCCCTGGCCACCTGGTTTTGCGAGCAGATGCAGCAGCGGCTGCCGACGGCGCGAATTCGCTCGGCGACCGTCTGGGAGGGCCCGAACTGCAGCGCCACCTACTATCCCGACGGCGAGAGCGGGTCGTGATGCGCGCCCTTCTCCGGAGCCTGCTACTCCTTCCGTGTCTCGCTCTTTCGGCCTGTCGCGGCGCCGGCGAACCGGTGGCCGAGCTCACGGTGACGCCCGCCGCGCTGGAGCTCGAGCTGGGCTCTTTCGTCGAGCTCGGGTTGCGGATCGTCCCGCTGACGGACCTCGAGGCGGGTGTCGCGCCGCAGGTCTTCCTTCACCTGGTGGACGAGCCGGGCTCGGTCCTGCGTACTTTCGACCATCGGCTTCCCGGCGAGTTCCGCAAGGGCCAGGAGATCGCCTACCGCGTCCGCATCCACCAGTCGGCGGTCGCGGAGCCGCTGGCTCCCGGGCGTTACACGCTCACGGCGGGGCTGCACGACGGCGCCGGCGGCCGTTTCCCGTTGCAGGGCTCGAGCGTCGAGATCGCCCGGCTCGAATACGCCGTCGCGACCGTCGATGTGCCGGAGTCCTCGCCGTCGGTACCCGCGATCCGCTTCTCGCCGAGCTGGCTGCCGGTCGAGCCCGGGCGGGACCGCCAGATCGTCGCCCGCCGGCCGCTGGCGGGCGCCGGGCCCGGGACGTTCCAGATCGGTCCGTTGCAGGGGCCGGGAGAGATTCTGCTGCGTCTCGGCCTGCCAGTCCCGGCGAGTGGCAGGCTCGAACGTACTTCCGACGAGTCGACCTCCAAGATCCGGCTGCGCTCCTCCTGCGGCGACTTCCAGGCGGAGTTGCCGGGCGAGCCGGGGGCCGACGGCGCCGCTGTCGAGCTCCTCATTCCGGTGCCGGCGACCGTTCAGCCGGTCGAATGCGACATCCGGATCGAGCCCAACTTCCTCGTGCGCACGGGGGACCAGTCCGAGTCGCGGTCGGTCAGCATCGAGCTCCTGGCCTGGCGGGCCGGAGTCTCCGATGAGGCCGCGCCGAGCCGGAACGATCCCGAGTGACCCCCCGATGACTGCCAAGGACCGTCCCGCGAAGACACGGCGCGCGCCCTCGCCGATCCTGCGCCCGGCGCAGGCAAAATATCTCGAGACGCTGCGCCCGTTCCGCGATGCGCTCGTCGCGGAGATGGAGAAGTACGCCGCCGAGAACGACATTCCGATCGCCCTGCCGGACCTCGGGCGCCTGCTCGAGGCTCTTGCCGGGAGCCGCCCCGCCGGACGCATTCTGGAGATCGGGGCGGCGATCGGCTACGGGACGCTGCGTCTGGCGCGCGGCGCCCGCGAAGGCAAGGTCGTCACGATCGAACGCGATCCGGCGCGAATTGCCGTCGCTCGCCAGTACCTCGAGACCGGCGGGGTGCTGTCGCGGGTCGAGCTGCTCGAGGGCGAGGCTCTGGAGGTCCTGCGCGGGGTGCGCGGACCGTTCGACCTGGTCTACATCGACGGCGACAAGCGCGACTACCGGCGCTGCCTCGACCTGACGCTGCCGCTGCTCGCGATCGGCGGCTACGTCGTCGTGGACAATCTCCTCTGGCACGGCTCGATCGCCGACCCGAAGCTGCTCACCGAGGGCGACACCGACGCCCGCGAGATCGAGCGCTTCAACCCCTACTTCATGATTCACCCGCAGCTCTCGACCGTCCTGCTGCCGCTGGGTGACGGCGTCGGCCTCGGCGTCAAGAAGAAGATGACGATCCGCGAGATGGGCGGCCCGTTCTAGACCCCGAAAGCCTCCGTGCGGGAAGCCCCTCGACGATCGGCTAGAGTCGGTGCGCAGCCCTCGCAGTCAGGAGTTCCGATGACCCATCGAATTCTCAGCGGTCTCGCCGCTCTGGTCCTGCCCGCTGCCGCCCTCGTCGCCGAGCCGGCGGCACCCGCACTCGATCCTTCCGCGCTCGGCGCGGCGATCGAGCAGCCCGCCGTCGTGCGTGAGATCCCGCTCGGCGCGACGCTCGCACTGGGCCACGGCGAGCTCCGTGTCCAGCCCGGGGCCAAGGTCTATCTGCTCGGTGCGGACGGAGTGGCGTGCGGGTTCTGGATCAAGGGGCCGGCGGCGTTCACCTATCGCATTCCGGACCGTTTCTCCGATCCGGTCGCAGCGCGCAACCTGAAGTCGGCCTCCAGTCTCGTCGCGACGCGCGCGGGGGGTGTCCTGCAGGTCGAGCTGAACCTCGAGGAGGCGGTCGTCTGGAGCTGGGATCTCCTGTCGACGAACCCGCCGGCCGAGGGCGAGAAGCTGCCGATTCCGTTCTCCCCCTGGGCGACCTCGGTGCTCGAGAAGCTCCTCTCCGGAAACCCGGCGCGCGATCTCTCGCTCGTCCGCGCGAATGGCGGCAAGGGCTACGTCCACGCTCTGTTGCGCAGCGACAAGGGTGTTTTCGCGCTCGATGCGGATCCGCGCCCCAATGCCCGGATCGAGAGCCTGACCGAGCTCGAATCCCTGCCGGCGCCGTACGGCGATCTGTCCGGCCGGCTGCGGCAGCGGCGTCTGGTCACCCAGCCGTCCGCGGGGAGAAACTGGTGGGATCTGGTCGAGCCTCCCTTCTCGGTGCCGGAGGTGAGCTCGGAGATCGTCAATGATGCCGGCACGCACGTGAGCGTCACCGCGCGCAGCAAGGTCGTCTCGGCGAGCGCGGCGCTACGTCTGTTGTCGTTCGGCATCGACGAGTACGTCTACGACAAGGACGACCGCATTCACGCTGTTCGCCTCAACCGGGTCCTGGTCGATTCCCAGCCCGCCCCGCACCGCTTCTATCGCGGCGACCTGCTCGTCGCCCTCCCGCGCCCTCTCGCCAAAGGCGAGTCGGTTCTCGTCGAGACGGTGATCGAGGGCGAGTTCGCCCAGCGACCGGGCGGCGACAACTACTTCGACCTCGGCATGGGGCAGATCTCGCCGGCCCCCGGCGACGGTGCGAGGGACTACGCCGCCTTCGACATCCGGGTCGAGGTCCCGAAGCCGCTCGTTCCGTTCGCCTCCGGCGAGACCCAGGAGACCGGCTCGACCGACAGCACGAACTGGCTCCGCTCGCGGCTCGCGGGGGCGTTCCGTTACCCGGTCGTTCTCGCCGGGAAGTATCAGTCGGTGACCGAGGAGCAGGATGGCTACAAGGCCGTCGTCTCCACGTACGCCCGGCCCAAGGAGGCCGCCGCCCGGCGCCTCGCCAAGAACTTCTTTGCCGCCAAGAGTTGCTACGAGACCTGGTTCGGCGTGCCCTACCCGTTCCGCGAGCTCGACATTCTGGAGATCAACGACTGGGGCTACGGCGTCGCACCGGCCGGGGTCATCTACATCACCAAGGAGGCGTTCAACAACGCCACCACGGCGCGCGCCACCGCTGGCGACGAGGACGAGGCGTTCCTCAACGCCGCGACCTCGCGCGGCATCAACGAGCGCTTCGCGCACGAGGTCGCGCACGGCTTCTTCCCGCACATCGTCCAGTTGGCGAGCAACCAGGACGGTTGGCTCTCCGAGAGCATCGCCGACTACGTCTCGGCGACCTGCATCCAGCGCACCAGCCCCAACGCCAAGGAGGGGCAGCGGCGCTTCGACCTCGCGCTGCGTGAGTGGAAGAACGGCGCCGGGACGCTCAAGCCGGGCGCGAGCATCTTTCTCGCCGGCGAGCTCGCCTTCGAAGACGTCGCCGACGGGATGGACCGGCAGAACCTCCTCTACGCCAAGGGTCCCCTCGTCCTGCACGCCATTCGTCGCGAGTTCGCGCGCATGAAGGGCGGCGCCGAGAAGGGTGACCCGCAGTTTTTCAGTTTCCTGCGCGCCCTGGTGCGCAACTTCACCTACAAGCCGATCGAGACCCGAACGCTGCCGGCGATCCTGCGCCAGATGACCGAGACCGACTGGCAGCCGTTCTTCGAGAAGTACGTCTACGGCACCGAAATGCCGCCGCTCGACTGACCGGCCTGGAGCGGGACAGCCCTCGCCAGGCCCCGGTCAGCCTGCGACGACCGCCTCAGTACTTGACCGAGCAGCCGACCGGCTTGGTGGTCGAGGGATCGGGACTCTTGCCGGCGGCGAGGGCGGTGAGGGCGGCATCGACATAGTTGACGTTCGCGGTCTCCGACCGGCTGTCGATCGCGCCGTTGTAGACCAGCTTGCCGCCGCCGTCGATGACGAACATGTGCGGCGTCGTCTTGGCTTCGTAGGCGCGCCCGGTGTCGCCCGAGGAGTCGTAGAGCACCGGATAGGCGATGCCGTTCTTCTGGTTGTACGCCTTGTGCGCCGTCGGCGCGACGAAATCGCCGTGCGTCCGGTTGGTGCTGTTGATCGCCAGCCAGACCACTTCCGGATGCGCCGCAGCGGTCGTCGACATGACGTTGCGCTCCGCGTAGTCGCGCGACACCGGACAGTTCGGGTTGATCCATTCGAGGACCACCGTCTTGCCGCGGAAGGCGGCGAGCGAGACGGTCTTGCCGTCCAGGTCCTGAAGCTCGAAGGCGGGAGCCGGCTGGCCGACCGCGAGCACCGCCCACGCCGCTTGCGGCAGGGCCAGGGCGGCGATGGCTGCGGCCGCAGCGACGACTGCCAGGGCGACCCCGGGCGACACTTTGAAGTTGAACCTGCGGGTGATTCGGGGAAACGATCTCATGCGGGCCTCCGTCGAAGGTGAACTGGGGCGTCGGACTTCAGGAGCGGCGTTGGCGCGAACGGTGGATCAGGAAGAAGACGAGAATGAGCCCGGCGACGAGCAAGGGGAGCACGAGCCCGGGGCGTAGACCCGACGAGGGTAGCGATTCCGAGGTGCGCAGGTGCGGGATCTTCACGCTCGCCGATCCCGCGAGCGCCACCGCAGAGGGCCTTTGTCCGGTCTCGACGTCGCCCGTTCCGGGGGCGCGCTCGAGGCCGGTCAGCGTCCAGGCGAAGGTCGTCGTCGCCGGCATCGGCTGGGTCTCGTCGAGCGGTCGGAACGTGACCCGGAAGAGGAGCCCGTCGTCCGAGCTCGAGATCTCCGGGCGCTCGAGCGCGAAAAACGGATGGACTTCGAAGAAGAGGTCCGGGCGAGCGGCGCGCAGCGAACCGCCGCTCGTCGCGAAGACGAGAACGAGCGACGAGGCCGGGCCCGGCTCCACCCGGACGCTCACCTGCGGCGCTCCGGCGACCGCCCCCGGCTCGCGCGGCAGGGCCTCACGGGCCGCCGTGAGTCGCGCGGCGGTGGCGAGCGCCTCGGCCCCGGTACCCTGGCGGACGGACTCGAGATCGAGCGTGAGGTCGGCGGTGTGGGGGATGCACTCCGCGCGGCAGACGAGATAGTCGAGCCGCGCCGAGACCGGTGGCAGACTCTCGCCGGAGAGGACCGGGAGTCCGGCCGAGAGCGGGTAGATCACGTGCCCTTCGTAGCCGAAGCTCACGAGGCCGCCCGGCAGGTCGTAGCGCTGCGGCGCGGGGAAGAGGAGCTGGGCGCCGGCGAGCGCGGGCGTCCCCGAGAGGTCGAGGCGCGGCGGGTAGCCGGCGTCGCCGCTGTTCTTCCAGTAGACGTGCCAGCCGGGCTCGAGCTCGAACTCGAGCCCGAGCTCGATCTCTCCGACGGGATCTCCCGCGCCGGTGCCAGCGGCTCCAGTGGCTCGAGTCGCTCCAGTCGCTCCAGTCGGCCCAATACCCGCCGCGATCAGCCGCGCGCGCGCCTGCCCGTTCGCGACCCAGGGTCCGGTGGCCCCCGACATCGCGCCGGCCTCACGAGCTGCTTCGGCTGGAAGGGCTGCGGCGCCGAGCAGCGGCAGTCCGGCGAGAAGCGCCAGGGCCAGTCCCGAATCCCGCATTCCGATCAACTTCATTCTCTCTCTCCTACGTGGCGAGCCGTCCAAAGGTTGGTCCGGCGTGGCCCGGATCTCCACGCCTAGTCTACGCGGGGTGTAGAGTGGGGGGTCGATGTCGATCTCCGGCAGCCTCGAGGACGTCGCGGTCGGCGATGTCCTGCAGTTCATCCATCTCGGCAAGCGCACCGGGACGCTCGAGCTCGAGCGCGACGGCGAGCACGCCCGTTTCGGCTTCAAGGAGGGGGCGCTGGTCGCGGCGCGGGCTCCCGGCGCGCCACGCCTGGGCGAGCTGCTCGTGCAGCGGGGCTTCCTCGATGCCGCCGCCCTCGCGGGGGCGATGGCGCGACAGTCCGACGGCGCGAGCCGCCGGTCGCTCGGCCGTCTGCTCGTCGAAGGCGGCCTGTTGCGCCGCGAGGAGCTCGAGAGCGTCGTCCGGCTGCAGCTCGAGCTCGCGGTCGAACAGGTCTTCCGGTGGGAGCGCGGCAGTTTCGATTTCGCCCTCGACGAGATCAAGCCGATCGACGAGATCGGCACGGAGGACTTCGACCTCGACCCCGCGGGCGGACTCGCCTCGAACGTCGTCCTGCTCGAAGCGGCGCGGATCTTCGACGAGCGCGACCGCCTCGGTGTCGCGCGGACGCTCGGCGAGGCGTCGGACGACGCCTTCGATGGCCTCATCGACGAAGAGGTCGGGACCTTCGCCGGCCCCGTCATCCGGGTTCTGTCGCCGGATCGAGAGTTCATCCGGCAGCTGCGGCTCGCCGTCGGCGGCCGCGCCACCCTGCGCCGGGTAACACTCGCCCGGGCCGCCGACGCTCCGGAGGAAGAGGACTCCGACATCCTGCTCATCGACGCCCGGGCCGAGGCTCTCGATGCCGAGCTCCTGGGGACGGTCCGGGAGGCTCGGCCCGAGGCGCGGCTCGTCGTACTGGTCGACTCGAACTCCACCATGCAGATCGCCTACCGCCACGGCGCGGTCGCCGCCGTTCCGGCCGAGCTCGAAACCGTGAGCGCCTGCCTGGCCAATCTGCTCGATACTCCGACGGCCCGCCGCGAAGGCAGCGAAGGCCGGGGCGAGCCGGGGTTGCGGCGCCTGCAGCGGGTCTTCGGCGACCTGAAATCGGGGCTCGCCAGCGCCACGGTAGCGCTCAATCTCATGCAGCTGGTCTCGGAATCTTACGAGCGTGCCGTGATCTTCCTGGTCAAGCGCGACCGGCTCGCGCCGCTCGGCGCCTTCGGCTTCGCCCGCAACGGCAGCCCGTTGGCGAACGCCGTCCGTCGCCTCGAGATCGTGCCGGGCGGGCTGCTGCAGGAGGCGCTCGCCACCTCCCAGGTGCGCACCGCGACCTTTCAGAACGCCCAGCTGCCGGCCGCTCTCGAGGCGATTCTCGGCGCGCCGGCGAACGACCAGGTCGTCGTCTTTCCGGTGGCGGGCAGCGAACGCGTCATCGCCGCCGTCTACGCCGACAACGGCACGACGCAGCGTCCGCTGCGCGACGTCGAGCTGCTGGAGGTCGCGGCGGAGCAGGTCGGCATCGCCTTCGAGAACGAGCTGCTGCGCCGCCAGCTCGCGCGCTGACCGCGCCGGCGCCCCGGGGTCAGAATCCGGGTCAGCCGGTGGGGTAGCGGGGATCCAGCTGGGCGCGTGCCAGGCGGAGTGTCTCGGGCAGTCCCGGCAACAGCCGTCCGTCGAGCAGCGGAAGATGGCGCCCGCCGCCGCGTTCGAGCGTCGCGACGACGTCGCGAATCTGGCGCAGGGCGAGCTCCCCTTTTCCGGCGCGCCGCAGGCATGAGGCCAGACGGAAGCGCACCTGGGGCAGCTCCGGCTCGAGGTAGAGCGCCGCTCGGAAGGCGTCCGCCGCCGCGTCGGCGCGGCCGGCGAGATCGTGGACGAGACCCGCGAGCACGTGCGCTGCGGGATCGGCCGGGTCGCCCGAGAGCGCGAGCTCGACCTCGCGACCGGCCGCCTCGACCCGATCCGACTCCAGGTGCCCGATCGCCGCCAGCAGGCGCTCGGCGGTGGACGGGGCGCCGGGCGGTATCGGCGGCGTCTGGACCAGAGAAGTGTCCGCTGCGGGCCGTGCGGCTGTCGCCGCAGAAGCAGCGCTCGCGCTGCGCGCGCTCCGGAGGGCCGGGCTCGTTGGGGCGGCTGTTGTTTCGGCAGCGTCGGCCGCGCGGGCGGCAGAGCGGACGGGCACCCGCGACCTTCCGGCCCCCGCCCTGCCTTGCCCGGCGGTCGCTTCCTCGTCCGGCAGGCGGTAACAGAAGCAGCCCCCGAGATCGACCGCGCGCAACGTCTCCTGCACCCGCCAGAGGGTCTCGGAGCCGCCGAGGAACAGGGCGCCGGGGCGTGCCAGCCGGCGCGCCGCTTCGGCGACGACGTCGGCCTGCAGCTGCTGGCGAAAGTAGATCAGGACGTTGCGCAACAGGATGAGGTCGAAGGCGGGCTCCTCCAGGCGGTAGGGGAGGCGCGAGAGGTTCATCTGGCGGTAGTCGATCCGGGCTCGCAGACGCGCATCGAGCTCGTACAGAGGCCCCTGGCGCGTGAACGACGCGGCGAGCATCTTCGCCGGGACGCCCGCCACGGCGCGCTCGCCGTAGATCCCGCGGCGCGCGTGGGCGAGCGCCTCGGGGTCGAGATCGGTCGCCAGGATCCGCCAGTCCCAGCCGGCGAGGAGCGGCGACTCGCCGAGCACCAGCGCGAGCGTCGCCGGCTCTTCGCCGGCCGCGCAGGCGGCGCTCCAGCAGCGCAGGCGGCGCGTGCCCGAGCGGGCGAGGACGAGCTCGGGTAGAAGTACGTCGCGAATCCGGTCCCACTGCAGCGGCACACGAAAGAAGGTCGACTCCTTGATCGTCAGCAGCGTCGCGAGCGTCTCCCATTCCCCCGGAAGCTCGCCCTCGGCGAGCGCCTGAACGTACCCGGCCAGATCGGCATGGCCGGTCACCCGGCAGCGGCGCTCCGCAGCCTCGCGCAGGAAGGGCAGCCGGCCCTCCGGAAGCTCGTTCCCGGTCTCGCGCCGGACGAGTGCGGCGAGCTCGAGGACGGCGCGGATCATCGCGTCTCCCGCAAGCGCCGGGCGATCTCCCCCCCGATCGCCGAGGGCGCGGCGACGAGCTCCGCGGCTCCGAGCTCGATCGCCGCCCGCGGCATGCCGAAGACTGCCGAGCTCGCCTCATCCTGGGCAAAGCAGAGCGCCCCCGCCGTGCGCAGCTCGCGCAGGCCGTTGGCGCCGTCGGTCCCCATGCCGGTCAGCAGTACCGCCACCCCGCGCGAGGCGGCGCCGCGCGCAAGAGAATGAAACAGCTCGTCGGCCGACGGCCGGTGCCCGCGACGGGGCGGCGTGACGTCGTCGAGCTCGAGGCGCCCGTCCGGCCCCAGTCGCAGATGGACGCCGCCGGGTGCGATGCGCACCGCTCCCGGGCCCGGCAGCTCACCGGCGAGGGCGATCCGCACGTCGAGTCCGAGGGTGGAGGCGAGCCACTCCGCGAGGCCGGTCTCGAAGCCGCTCGCGATGTGCTGGACGATGAGGATCGGGAACGGCGCCGGCGCCGGGAGGTTGGCGAGCAGATCGCGCACGGCCGCCGGCCCGCCGGTCGAGGCGCCGATCGCCAGCCAGGAGACCTCGCGGCCGGACCGGGGTCGGGGCGCGGCCGGAGAACTCGGACCCGGCGCGGCGAGAGGATCGAGAGGAGGCAAGGGATGCGACGGAGGCAGATGCGGGAGCCGCTGTTCCGGCGCGGCGGGCACCGCCGGCAACTTCGCCGCGCTCGCGGCGCGGACCACGGCCGGCAGCGTCTCGGCCAGGAGGCGCCAGCTCTCCGGATCGTCGGGTTTCGGCAGGAGCTCGACCGCGCCGGAACCGAGCGCCTGAAAGGCCGCACGCACTTCGGCGCGATCGGCCCGCGAGGTGAGCAGGATCGCCGGCACCGGACGCCCGCGCCCGAGGCGCGCGAGAACTCCGAAGCCGTCGAGCTGCGGCATCACGATGTCGAGCAGGAGGACATCGGGCCGCAGACGCTCGACGAGATCGACGGCGGTTTCGCCGTCGGCCGCTTCGCCGATGACCTGGATGCCCGGCGCGCGGGCGAGGAGACGTCGCAGGACGGCGCGCACCGACGACGAGTCGTCGACGATGACGACCGTGACCTTGCCTGGGGTGGCGGACGGCACTCGAGGTTCAGGCCTCAGCTGCCGGTCAGGCGGCGCACGGTCTCGACCAGGTCGGTCGCGACCAGGCTCTGCTTGGTCAGGTAGGCGTCGGCGCCCGAGCGCAATCCGCGCAGGCGGTCCTCGGAGCTCTCACGGGTAGAGACGACGACGATCGGCAGGTGCGCGAATCGTTCGATCTGGCGCAGCTGCGCGGTGAGCTCGAAGCCGTCGAGGTTGGGCATTTCGATATCGGTGACCAGGCAGTCGAAGGCCTCGACCGCGAGCCGCCGCAGCGCCTCGTCGCCATCGGCGGCGACCTCGACGCGGAAGCCGGCGTCCTCGAGAATGCGGCGCTCCATTTCGCGCGTCACCCGCGAGTCGTCAACCAGCAGGAGACGGGTGAGCTCGCGCGGTGTGTCGGCGAGGGCGACCGGCGCCCGCCGGCTCGAGGACTCGCGGCCCAGCAGCCCCTGCGGCGCGAG
Organism: Thermoanaerobaculia bacterium; assembly: GCA_018057705.1. Lineage (NCBI taxonomy): Bacteria > Pseudomonadati > Acidobacteriota > Thermoanaerobaculia > Thermoanaerobaculia bacterium. The sequence continues at coordinate 19,334 of JAGPDF010000037.1, forward strand.
CACGGCGACCGGATCGCCCGAGGGCAGGAGGGCCGCGCCGTCGACCAGCGACGACACGCGCGCGCGGCGCGGCAGTGGACGCACCAGCAGCTCGACCTCGCCCTCGACGCGGTCGACCGAGAAAGCGACCGGCCGGCCGGCCACCGAACCCTCGATGAGAAGCTTCGCGACGTCGGCGCCGGTGGCGCCGCCGGGGGCAGCTGCGATGCCGAGCGCTTCGCCGAGCGCCACGAACGGCACCAGGCGGTCCCCGAGGATCGCCATCCGGTGCCCGCCGTTCTCTTCGACGGTGACGCCGGAGAGGTTCTCGATCCGTCGCACGGCGACCGCCGGCACCGCGAGAAGGGCGCTGCCGATCCGGACGAGGACGACCTGCTCGCCGCGGCGCGCCACCGGCAGGTCGAGCACGACCTCGGAGCCCGCGCCGACTTGCGAAGTGATCCGCACCTCGCCGCCGAGGCGGGCCACGGCCGCTTCGACCGCATCGAGACCGACACCGCGCCCCGAGACTTCGGAGGTCGCGTCTCGCGTCGAGAAGCCGGGCAGAAAGACGAGCCGCAGTGCGTCGGCCTCGGGCAGCGCCTCGAGCGCGGCGCGCGGCAGAAAGCCCCTCGCCACCGCCTGCCGGGCGACCTCGCCGGCGTCGATGCCGCGACCGTCGTCGGCGATCCGGATCTCGACCCCGCGCCCGCCCGGCGCGGCAGCGATGCGCAGCCGTCCCGCCGCGGGCTTGCCGGCCGCGAGACGCTCCGCCGGGCCTTCGATGCCGTGGTCGACTGCGTTCGAGACCAGATGGCGGAGCGCGCCGTCGAGCTCGCGCGCGATGCGCCGGTCGAGCCGTGTCTCCTCGCCCTCGAGCTCGACTTCGATCTGACGGCCCAGGCGGCGGGCGAGCTCGCGGGCGTTGCGCGCCAGGGAGCGCAGCGTCGGCTTGAGCGGGACGATCTGCAGCGCGAGGACCGCTTCGATCTGCTCTTCGCCGGTGCGCGCCAGACGGGTTTCGAGTGCGCCCGCTTCGAGAACCGCCTGCCGCAGCGAGGCGGCGACCACGGCCAGCGCTTGCGCCGGCTGCGGATCGCGGACGCCGTCCTCGGCGAGGTTCGCGAGCTCTTCGAGCCGCGCGAGGAGGCGCCCGGTGACGACTGCAGCGGCGCGCACGCGCACCGCCCGCTCGGCGAACGCTTCGAGGCCGGCGGCTTGCAGCCCCGCGCTGTCCGAGCGCTCGTCGGCGGCGAGCCGCTCGTCGCTGGCCCGGCGGTCTTCGTGCCCCCGCCGGTCCTCGCCGGCCCGGCGGTCTTCACCGGCCCGGCGATCCTCACCGGCGCGGCTCTCGCCGCCCGCGCTGGCCTCCGCAACGATCGCCGGCGGCACGCCGGAGGCGGTCCCGGGCGCCGGGACGGCCGTGGACGGTCGAGCCGCTGCGCCGTGGCGCTCGAACTCGATCAGCAGGTCGGTCGCCGCCAGGACCGGATCGCCGCTCTCGACCCATTCGACCATCGCCTGAAGGGCGTCGTGGGCAGAGAGCAGCAGTCCCTCGAGGGCCGGGGGCCGGGCGAGGACGACCTCTTCCGTGGCGTGGCAGAGCTCGGCGAACGGCGCGATCGCCATCATGCGGCCGGCGCCCTTCAGGGTGTGGAGCTCGCGCTGGATCTCGACCAGCGCCTCCGGCCCGCGAGAGAGCCCGGGCACGAGGTCGGCGAGTCGCTGCAGGCGCTCGCGCGCCTCGGCGACGAAGACCGGCACGAGCTCGAGCAGCTCGTCGTCCACGACCTACCCGGAAGTCCAGCGCTCGAGGTTGATGTCGATGCCGAGCACCGCCACCAGCTCGCCGTCCTCGAAGAACGGCGCGGCGGCGGTGACGACCTTCTCGTGGGTCAGGATGGAGGTCATGGCCGACGTGACGATGCCGCGGCGCTCGGCGGCGGCGGCGCGGAACCAGGGACGATCCGAGAAGTCGTGTCCGAAGCGGATCTCGTCCGGGATCGCGACGAGGCGCAGCAGGGACGGCTGACCGACGATCGCCGTGCGCTGGCGGCGGCGATCGTTGACGAAGATCAACTCGACGTCGGGCCGGTCCTCGAGCAGCGACTCGAGCCGCCGTTCGAGGGCGTCGGGGCTGGCAAGAAGCGGCTGCAGCTCGGCTGCCCAGCTCTCCGCCAGGTGCCGGAGCGAGCTCGGAGAGTCGAGCCGGAAGCCCTGCGCAAGGAGCTGGACGCTGACCGCCGCCTCCTCGAGTCCGCGTGCCGCGCCGGAGAAACCGCGCAGCCCGTCGGCGATCTGCTGCACGACCGCCGAGGCCTCGCGCAGCGTCTGCACGACCTGGAGCGAGGCGGTGCGCTGCTCGGCGGTGCCGGCGGAAATCTCGCGCGCGGCGGCGGCGGTTTCGACCAGCGCGTCGCGCAGGCCGGCGATGGCGCCGGCGGTCGCGGTCACGCGCAGCAGCACGCGCTCGGCCTCGCGCCCGCCGGCGCTCGTCGCCTCGACAGTGGCGGCGATCGAAGTCGAGAACTCCTCGAGCAGCCGGCGGACCGAGGCCGCCGCGTCGCGCGAGCGTCCGGAGAGCCGGCGGACCTCTTCGGCGACCTCGCCGAAACGGCGTCCGACGTCGCCCGACTCGCCCGCGGCTTCGATCGCCGCATTGAGCGACAGCAGATGGGTTTCGCGCGCGATGTCTTCGACCAGCGCGAGGACGCCGAAGATCTCCTCGGCGCGGCGTTCGAGATCGGTCGCCCGCTTGGCGATCGCCGCGATGCGCTCGCGCAGGCGCTCGACTCCGGCCACCGCCCTCGAGACGGCGGCAGCGCCCTCGGTGCCGGTCGACTCGCCGAGCCGCGCCAGCTCCGCCTGGGCCTCCGCGTTGCCGGCGATCTGGGTGGCAGTCTGGGCCAGCTCCTCCATCGCGGCGGTGATCTCCACCACCGAGGCCGACTGCTGCGAGGAGCCGGCGGCGAGCTCCGAAGCGATGCGCTTGACGGCGCCGGCGGCGCCGGCGACCTCCACCGACGAGCTCTGGATCCGCGCCGCGAGGACTTCGAGCGGCGCCAGGGCCTCGCCGAGCGGAGCGGAGAGGGCCGCCGGGAGGTCGGCGGCGATCACCTTGGCGCGCACCAGGTCGGCGGCGGCGAGCTCGTCCATCGAAGCGACCAGGCGCTCGCGGTCGGCGCGCTTCGCGGTTCGCAACGCGAAACTGCGGCGGATGGAGGGCAGTGCGGCCGCGATCACCAGGGGGGCGACGAGCAGCGCCGCGGTCGAGCGCCAGGAGGCCGAGCTCGCCGCCTCGGCGACAGCGATGAGCACCACGGTGAGCAGGGCGAGCAGGACCGGGGCGAGCGGCAGGACGCTGCGCAGGGCATGGCGGTCAATCATGGAGAACCCCGTCCGCGAGCGTCATCAGTACGAGTGGTTCGCCGGCGAGCAGCGCGAGGCCTGCCGATCCCGCCGGAAGATGGGGACGCAGGCGTGCCGAGAGCGGTCGCACCGCGAGCTCGGCGGCGAGCGTCAGCACGGCATCGACGGCGAGCCGGCCGCCACCCGCAAGCCGCAGCTCGATCCCGCCGCCAGTGGCCGGGACCTCGAGCTTGTCGACCGTCTCCGTCCGCTCGATGCCCGATACCTGCTCCGCCGGCAGGCCCCAGAGTGTGCCGGCGCGGCGCACGATCAGAAAGCCGCCGGTCATGCCTCGACTCCGAGCCGTTCGGTATCGACGACGGCGACCGGGCGGCCGCCGACGAGCGCCGTGCCGAGGGCGAGTGCCGAAGGATCGAGCTCGACGACTTCGATGGCGTCGTCGACCCCCAGCCCGACGAGCTCGCGCTCCTCGCCGCTGCCGAGCCAGGTCACCACGGTGATCGGCGGTCGCGAGCTGCCGCGCTCCTCGCCGAGGAGCTGCGCCAGGTCGAGGACGGCGAGTGGCTCGCCGGCGAACTCGGCGAGACCGATGAGTCCGGGCCCCGCGCCGGGCAGCGGATGCAGTCGCGTGCCCCGGACGACGCGCCGCACGGCGGCCGCCGGCAGCGCCGCGACCTTCTCGCCGCAGCGGACCAGAAGGTAGGGGGTGGAGCTCACGTTCCGATCTCCGTCCAATGACGCACGTTGACGTCGAACTCGACCACGGCGACCGGCTGGCCGGCGGCGTCCCGGCGGGCGACGGCGATCATGATGCACGGCTGGCCGGACATCACCGAGAGCTCGGGCGGCGTCACCACCGCGCGCGTGCTCTCGAGCGCCTTCTTGAACCAGACGCGGTCGGAGAGGTTGCGCCGCCGCAGCTCCTGGAGCGCCTCGGCGTTGCTCTCGCGGAGGTCGCGGGCGATTTGCGTCGCGAGGACCTTCCCCCGGGGATCGACGATGCAGCCGCATTCGACGAACGGCGCGGCACCCACGAGCTCGTCGATCAGCTCCTGCGCGCCTGCACCGCCCCCAGCCAGCGCAGCGCCCGCAGCCATCGCAGCGGGCGTACCGGCGAGGCGCGCCGCCCACTCGTGAACCATCCGCTTGAGCGAACGGGGAGAGTCGAGGCGAAAGGTCTGCGCCAGGAGCTCGAGGTCGAGGCCGATCGTGCGCAGCCGGCCCGAGGTCGCGGAGAGTTGGGAGAGGTCGCGCGACATCCGTTCGACCACCTGGTGGAGCTCGCGCAGCGTCGAGAGGACCTCCTCGGTGGCGGAGGTCTGCTGCCTTGTGACCGACGAGATCTGCCGCGCGGCCTCGGAGCTCTCGCGCAGCGAGGCGCGGAGAATTCCGAGCGCGCCGGTGGCCGCCCGGGCCTCTTCGAGGACGCGTGCGGCCTCCTTGCTGCCCTCCTCGGTCGCGACGACGGTGGAACGGATGGCGCTCGCGAACTCCTCGATCTGGCTGCGGACCGAGGCCACGGAGTCGCGGACGCGCTCGGCGAGCACCCGGACCTCGCCGGCGACGACGGCGAAGCGCCGGCCGCGGCCGCCGGCCGCCGACGCCTCGAGCGCCGCGTTGAGCGACAGCAGATGGGTCTCCTGGGCGATGTCGCTGATCAGCTCGAGCACCCGGAAGATCTCCCGCGAGCGCGTGCCGAGCGTGTCGGCGCGCATCGTCACGTCGGCGATGCGGCGCTCGACCGCGCCCACCCCTTCGACCGCCTCGGCGACCGCCGAAGCACCCGCGGCGCCCTCGCCCTCCGCGGTGAGGACCAGCTGGTTCTGACGCTCGGCATGCTCCGAGATCTCGGCGGCCGTGCGCGAGAGCTCCTCCATGGCGGCGGTCACCTCGCCGGCGGCGGCGGCCTGCTGCGCCGAGCTCGCCGCGAGCACCGTCGAGCCGCGCTCGACGCCCTCCGCGGCGCCCGCAACTGAATGCGAGTTCGCCTGCAGCTGTTCGACCCGCGTCGCCAGGCCGGCGACCGCGCGACCGACGCCGGAGGCGAGATCGGCGTCGAGCGTCCGTGCCAGCTCGCCGGCGCCGATGAGGTCGCCGTCCCCGAGCTGCCTGAAGACGCCGATGAGACGGGCGCGCAGGCCCGAGCGCGGGTCGCTCGCCCGGGCAGAGAGCTCGAAAAAGAGCAGCAATGCTGCGCTGCCGATCGCGACGACGTGAAAGATCACTTGCAACAGCGGCGTCGCGGCCTCACGGCTGGCGCCGGCGAGCAGCCAGCCGCCGGCCGCCCAGGTCGCGACGAAGAGCAGCCCCGGGGTCGTGAGCGATGTGGATTCGATCCGGTTCGCGGACGCCCGGCTCATCCGGCCCCTTCGGGGCAACCGGCCCCTCCAGAGTACTCCGGGCGTGCGACCCTGCGGAGGGTCAGGATCGAGCCGCTGCGTGATTCCACGGTCGAGGCTCCTTCGAAGAGTCTGCATCGTCACCCAGAACGGCGGAGGATGCAAGACCGGCCGCGTCTTCGCGTCTTCAGATGCCGCCGCGCACCTTGGGGCGGAGCTGTTGAAAGGCCCCGACCCTTCGTCTACACTGCCCGGGTACCGTGAAACCCAAGAAGATCCTCGTCGTCGACGACTCCGACCTGATGCACCGCATGTACGGCGTGATGCTGCGCGGCGGCGGTCTGGTCGCGGCGCGGGACGGCGACGAGGCGCTCGCCAGGATCGCCGCCGACCCCGAGATCGATCTCGTGCTACTCGACATCAACATGCCGAAGATGAACGGCTTCGAGGTTCTGAAGGAGCTCGGAATGCGCGGCCTGGTTCCGGCGCTGCGGGTCATCGTCGTGACGACCGAGGGCAAAGACGAAGATGCGCGGCGCGGTCTCGCCGCCGGCGCCGCCGCCTACCTGACCAAGCCGTTCCGCGCCGACGAGGTGCGGGCGGCGATCGCCGCGCTGCCCGATCCCGAATGACACGCGCATGAAACCGGAACCGGCCGCGCACGAACCGCTCGTCGACCAGTTGCGCGACGCTCTGGGACGCGCCAGCGAGCTCGTGGCGCGCCTGTCGACGACGCTTGCGGCGGCGGCGCGCGGCGAGGTCGAGGGGGCGGCGAGCGTCGAGCCGCCGCCGGTTGCCGACCGGCTCGAACGGGAGCTCGACGAGGTGCGCGTCGACATGCAGGAGATCTCGGTCCGGCTGGTCGACACCGAGCATCAGCTCGACCGGCTGATGAGCCTCTACGTCGCGACGTACCAGCTGCACGCCTTCCTCGATCCGCGGCAGGTGTCGAGCGCGATCGCCGACATCGCGGTGAATCTGCTCGGCGCCGAGCGTTTCGCGCTGCTGCTCCTCAAGGACGACGGGCACGATTTCGAGATCGCCTTCTCGCAGGGCACCTCGGCCGAAGGGACGCCGGGCTTCTTCGGCGAGATCTACGGCGGCGGCGACCCGCTCTGCGACGCCGCGCTCCTGGACGGCTCTCTCAAGCTCGGCCCGACGGCGACCTCGAACACGATCGCCGCCGTGCCGCTCAAGATCCAGGACCAGATCGTCGGCGCCCTCGTCGTCCTCAAGCTCTTCGACCACAAGCCGGTGCTGCGCCCGGACGACCGCGATCTCCTCGATCTGCTGTCGGCCCACGCCGCCTCGGCGCTGTTTGCCGCCCGCCTCTTCGCCGCCAAGGACAGAAAGCTCCGAACTCTGGAGAGCCTCGTCCGCCTCGCTCGCCGCGACGAGTAGCGGCCGACTCCGGACGCCAATCTGCGGGGGGCGGCTTCCGGCCCCGCGATAGAGTCCGCAGCCATGTTCCTCGGCAAGCTCCTCCGCTTCGTCGTCGTCGTCCTCCTCCTGGTCGCCGCGCTCGCCGCCGGCGGCTTCTACTGGCTCAAGTCGCGCGGCTTGCCGCAGCGCGAGGGGCAAGCCGCCCTCGCCGGCCTCCAGGCCCCGGTCGAGGTGCGCTGGGACCGCTGGGCGATGCCCTACGTCCGGGCCGCATCGGCGGCCGACGCGACGGCGGCGCTCGGCTGGCTGCACGCCAACGACCGGATGTTCCAGATGGAGATGTCGCGCCGCGCCGCTTCGGGCCGGCTCTCGGAGCTCTTCGGCGAGCGCGCCCTCGGTTTCGACAAGAAGGTTCGAAGGCTGCGCATCTACGCCGCGGCCGAGAAGTTGGTGGCCGCGGCCTCGCCGGAGAGCCGCGAGCTGCTGGCCGCTTACGCGAGCGGGGTGAACGCCTGGATCGAGACCCACCAGAGCGGCCTTCCACCGGAGTTCCGGATTCTGGGCGCCCGCCCGGAGCCCTGGCGCGGCGCCGACTCGATGGGCATCGTCTTCCTCATGGCGCGCCAGCTGTCGGCGATCTTCGAGCCCAACGAGGAGGAGCTCTTCGGCTTCCTGCGCGAGTTCGGCGCCGACCGCGCGCGCGAGCTCGCCGGCACGCCGCAGGCGCAGGTCTTCGACGAGGTGAAGCGCCTCGCCGACGAGACCCCCGCCGCGGGCCAGCCGGTGGGGAGCAACCCCGAGGGCTCCGGGCTCGGCAGCAACAACTGGGCGGTCGCTCCCGGGCGCTCGGCGACGCACTCCGCGATGGTCGCGAACG
>JAGPDF010000037.1:27380-36171 GCA_018057705.1 Thermoanaerobaculia bacterium
CTCGCCGACGAGACCCCCGCCGCGGGCCAGCCGGTGGGGAGCAACCCCGAGGGCTCCGGGCTCGGCAGCAACAACTGGGCGGTCGCTCCCGGGCGCTCGGCGACGCACTCCGCGATGGTCGCGAACGATCCGCACCTGGGGCTGGGCCTGCCGGGAGTCTGGTTCCAGGCGGCGCTCCGGGCGCCCGGCTACGAGGTCTCCGGTATGACGATCCCCGGCGTGCCGGGGGTGGTCCTCGGCCGCAGCGCACATTTGGCCTGGGCAATGACCAATCTCTACGTCGACGACGTCGATCTCTTCGTCGAGCGGCTCGACGTCACCGGGACGAAGGTGCAGCGCGGCGAAGAGTTCGTGCCGGTCACGGTCGAGAAAGCGACCATCCGGCTCGACGACGGCGAGGAGGTCGAGTTCGAGATCCGCTCGACGGATCGCGGACCGCTCCTCGACCCCGATCCGGTGCGTGGCCTCCCGGCGAGGAGCGTCGCCTGGTCGGGCTACGAGCCGGCCGACCAGATGCTCGCGCTGATGAACCTCGCGCGCGCCACGACGATCGCCGAGGTCCCCGCGGCGGTCGCTCCGTACTCCTTCCCGCCGCAGAACCTGGTGGTCGGCGACCGTGACGGCCACATCCTCTGGACGCCGATCGGCCGGGCCCCGAACCGCTTCGGCTGGGACGGCCGCTTCCCGGCGCCGGGCTGGAAGAGCGAATACGGATGGGCGGGCCTCCTGCCGGCCGCGGAGAATCCGGTTCTGATCGACCCGCCGACCGAAGCGATCGTCACCGCGAACAGCTTTCTGCCGGTCGCGACACCGGCCTGGTTCCAGGAGGAGTTCGACACGGCGTTCCGCGCCGACCGGGTGCGCGAGCGTCTGGCGGAGAAGACCGACTGGACCCCGGCCGGGCTCGCCGCGTTGCAGGGCGACGCGATCTCGCTGTGGGCGAAGTGGCTCGTGCCGCGCCTCGCCGGCGACCACTCCGGCGACGCCGCCAAGGCCTGGGTAGCGCTCCAGGGCTGGGACGGGAGGATGGGGGAGCGCGGCGCGCCGGCGCTCTTCGCGCTCGTCGAACGGCACCTTCACCGCGCCGTCTTCCAGGACGAGGCGACCGCCGCGAACCTGGCGCGCTTCGGCACCCGCTGGCGGCTGATCCGCCTCTTCGACGGCGCGATGTCGCCCGCCTGGTTCGACGACGTCGCGACGCCCGCGGTCGAGGATCGCGCCGCCGCGGTCGGGAGTGCGCTCGCCGCCGCCTGGCAAGAGGGGGAGAAGCGCTGGGGCCCGGACGCTTCCTCCTGGCCCTACGCCGGAATGCATCGCCTCAAGCTCGAGCACAACCTCGGCGCGGCGCCGCTCGTCGGCCGTCTCTTCAACCGCGGGCCGTTCCCGCTCGACGGCTCGTCGACCACGGTCATGGCCTTCGGCGGACCCTGGGTCGGCGACGAGATGGATGTCGAGTACGGCGCCTCGATGCGCCTGGTGAACGACCTCGGCGACCCCGACCGCGGCATCTCGATCCTCCCCGGCGGCCAGTCCGGCCACCCCTGGGACCCCCACTACGACGATCAGCTCCCCCTCTACCTCCGCCTCGAAACCCGCCCCGTCCCCTGGACCGACCCCGCGATCGAGAAGGCGACGGTCTCTCGCCTCCAGCTCACGCCAGCTCGCTAAAGCCTCCTCCGGGTCGACCCCCGGCACAAGCAACGCCGGTTCCCAATTGGGCCAGCTGTTCGGATCCCCGCCGTTCCAGAAGTTTTCTTGACTCATTTGTCACGAATTGGACCTCTGAGACAACTATCTCTATAGAGGGACCTGCGAATGAATCCAGGATGCAATTGGTACTGAATCGGCGGGCAGCGTCCGGGCTTGGGTCCTAGAGGCGCTCTCGACCTAAGAAGGCCGACGAGGACCTCGCTCAAGCGCGATTCGCTTTCTGCCAATGCCGAAGGAGGAGGAGATCCTATGAAGACCAGCAAGTTTGCCCGACGAATCGTCGACGTTCTCTTCGCGTTCGGACTGGCCGCGGCCCCGCTCATTGCACAACTGCAACCTGGTTGTGGCAATCCCACGACTCCGCTCAGCTGCAACAACAGCGTGCCTTGGCCCGCATGTGGGAGCGGAGGAACTGCCCTGGCCTGGCAGTGCTGGCAGCAGGAACTGATCAGCACGGGGAGCTACACCAACGGCTATCGCGATCTGAAGATCGAGATCCTCACTCGATGGTCGCAAAATCCAGCCTTCGCCTATCGCACCTTCGCTTACTGGGCAGGGAAGACTCCCGACGGCTTGCACGATCGCTTCGTCTTCAGAGTGGCCTTTGCGCCGTTCACAGGCGCGCACTACTGGACGTCGACTTGCTCCACGCTCTTCGGAAAAGAGGACTGCTCGGCCGACGCAGGTCTAGTCACTTACGGTTCTGTATCGGTAGCGATCCAGAGCACGAGCAATCCCCTTTGGACCCGAGGCTTTCTAAAGCAGGATTCTTCCTACAGTGCGGGCGTCAACACATTCAAGCCACCGAGCCACTACGACGGCACTTTCTTCTTCTGGCACGGTGACACGGCGTGGGCCGCAACGGTGCAGGCGTGTCGGAATCAGTGGCGGAGCTACATCGACAACCGAAAAGCGAACGCGTTCACCGTCGTGCACCTGGCGCTTTCACCTCGGTGGGCCGGACCTCCAGCCCCCGCGGGCTACTCGGGTGTCAGGAGCAACATGAGCAACGGCCAAGCCGGATTCCAGCAGATTGGCGGCACCTGCCCATCTGCGGCGTTCGATCGCGAATCGAAGTTCCCGAATTGCAGTTCAAGGTGGAATCCTGGCTACTGGCAAGAATTGGACGGCATGATCCAATATGCAAATCAGCAAGGGATCCTTGTCTATCTCGTAGGCGCCAGCGGTCCCTTCGACGAGTGGATATCGGATGCGGCGATTCGCACTTTCTCCCGAAACCTCGCTGCCATGACACGAGGGAACTTCGTCATTCTCTCCCCGGGCTTCGACGACGACCCCACAGAGTGTGAGCCGGGCTACAATTGCGCGCCACTGGGGCGCCGAATGTCCCAGCTCTTGGTCGCTTCCGGAGACGAGATCCGGACCTTGAGTGGGACCTACCCGATCATCACGAATCACTACGCCACCGTAGGCGCTGGCTCCATTGATGACGTTCATCCCGAATCGTGGTTGAACGTCAATGGCTACCAGAGCGGTTTCTCGGGAGGGAACCTCGCGAACATCACTTCCAGGCCGCGTACGTTCGCTCAAGCCATCCGCTACCCGACCAGCGGCCCGTTTGCGAATCCTCGCAAGCCAGCTCTGAATGCCGAAGCCATTTACGACTACGGCTATGGAGTCACGAGTGAAGCTTCAACAAGCATTCAGCACTTCAATCGGTACCGCCTGCGGCAGGCTGGTTGGTCGAGTTGGTTCGCCGGTGCTACTGGGTATAGCTGGGGGCAAGCCGGTCTCTGGGAGTGGGGGCTCTGCGGCTTGCCTAGCCTTCCGGCGTGGGCTACTGACGAGGAAACTTGCGTCGTGGGCACCCTGAACCCCCCGCCAACGCCGCAGTCGAACGAGTACAAGAGCTACGCCGGAGCAATGTGCCAGCTCGAAACCGCTGTATCGGCGCGCCGCCTGGGCGATGGAATTCGAACCTTGGACTTTGGAACTCTCGCCGCCGGTCCAGCCGAACAGAATCGGGCGACGAGCAGCCCGCCTCCGACGACACCTCGCCAATTCGTTCTTGCCCGCGATGCCGACAATCTTGTGGTCTATATGCCGCACAACGCGAACGTACGAGTCAATCTGGCTGGTACGGGCTTCGAGAGCGGCTTTGCGGCTTACTTGTACAACACGCGAGCACAATTGAACATGGTGACGCCGGTTTGCGCTCCGCTCTCAGGGGCAACCTATCAGTTTGAGAACCCCGGGGGCGTCTCGGCCGGGACTCTCGGAACAGATGATTGGGTCCTGCTACTCGGCCCAGGCTCGTCTATCCCCTGTTCATCGTCTCTCAATGAGCCGGAGCTGGGTGAGCTCGGTTTCTTCATGACCGAATCCGAGGAAGGAATTCGAGGGCTTTGGGCGCATGTGCCTGGCGCACTAGAGGAAAGGGAAGCGGTGCTCGTCGAGGGGGTGCCCGCGGAACTGCCTCGCAGGTGGAGCGCGGCTCGGGATGGTTCAGGGAACACTCTTGTCGTCTGGGAGCATCGCCAAGGCTACGGCACGATTTCGGCGGTGCACGCTCGCTGGCTCGACGCCAATGCCCAGCCGCTTGGTGAGGTCATCGCCGTTTCACCCGTTCAGGGGAGGGATCAATTGGCGCCTTCGGTCGCGGTGACTCCTGACGGCGAAGCCATTGTCGCCTGGGTGGAACACGATCCTGTTTCCGGCTCTTCGGAAGTTCTGAGCACCGGTCTTTCCATCGCCGGCGCAATGGGAACGGCGCCCGCACGGCTTGACCGCGCGGGGATTCTGGTTCCTCGGCGCACACGCGCGATCTGTGACGCCGCGTCGCGCTGTTACGTTGCCTGGGAGTCGGAGAATCGACTGACTGGCGCCGTCAGTGCGAAGTACCGGTCGGTCGATGCTCGATCTGCATTCTCATTGGACGAGGAGAGCCTGCTGCGAGAGACCTCGACGGAGCTGTGGTTGGGGCGCCCAGAGCTCGATGCTCGCGGGAATGCCGTCTTGAGCTGGGAAGAGTTTGATCCTCGCGGGACGAGCAAGGGGCGCTTTGCATCGCTCCTACGCTCGACGGCACAATAGAGAACAGAGAGGTCAGCGATGCAACCGCGCAGATTAGCTTCGCGCTTCGCTTGTTGGATCGTGGCGTCGTCCTGGCCCGCCCTGCTCCCGGGGCAGTCTCCGCTGACGCCGGTCTTTCAGGTCAACGAGACCTCGGCGCAGTACCAGAGGCCTTCCTCAGTCGCCATCGATGCCCAGGGGCGCGCCCTCGTGGACTACAGGGATAGTGTCGGCTTTCCGCTCGAACAGGTTGGACGCTTCATCGAGGTGGATTCGACGCTGAGCCCAGAGTTTGCGTTGGGTGCAGGGGATGGTTCTGTGGGGGACTCAGCACTCCTCTCCCTGCTTACGGGCGGCTGGCTGTTCAGCGCCTACTCGTTGCCCCCCTTTCCTCTGTCTGGGCCGATGTTCCAACTTCTGGACGAGAACGGCGCTTCGGTCGGCGCACCCGTTTCGATCGATGGGCCTGACTACGTCGGTGGCGGGCATTCGATCGCCGCGGGCCCGGCTGGAGGGCTGTTCGTGGGCTTCACCGGATGGCCCAGGAGTCATCCAGGAGCGCGGAACGAAATGTACTTCGAGGCCTTCTCGGGGGCCGGTGCGCTGGTCGTGGAACCGGTCGCGCTGACCCAGCCGGATCCAGCGGATCCGGCGAACGAAGTTTTCAGCGGCAAGATCGGGGTCGACTCCTCCGGTCGAAGCTTGGTCGCCTGGGGGGAGTACAGCTCAGACAGCGACTACGATGTCCCGGCCCGGATCCTCGATGCGTCCGGGAATTTTCTGACGCCGCGCTTCGATGTGAACACGACGCGGGCGGGGTCGCAGGCGGGACCCACCGGCGTCGTCGCGGTCGGCGGGGATCGCTTCGTCGTGGTCTGGGAAGGCGAGTCCGACCAGTCGCCGTACTACGACGTTCTCTTTCGTATCTTTGCCTCCGATGGCACGCCGCTGACCGGCGAGGTGCCGGTTTCGAGCTCGCCGACCGGGGCGCGCTACAGCGGCTCGATCGCCACGGACGGCGGCTCACGATTCGTGGTTTCCTGGACGAGCGACGGGCAGGACGGATACCTCGAAGAGATCTACTTTCGTGTCTTTCGCGCCGATGGTACAGCGGTGAGCGACGAGGTCCGGGCGAGCGCCGGGGCAGGGCAAGAGGGGCTCTTCGACGAGTTTTCGTACATCGCGCAGTCGAAGAGCGGCGCGATAGCCTTGGTCTGGTCGGCGGACGGCGTCGACGGCGACGACTGGGGGGTCGCGGGGCGGAAGTACTTTCGCGGCTGCGCGGATGGCGCGCCGCGACTGACGCTCGGCGGTGGGCGATTCGATGTCTGTACGCTGTGGACGTCGTTTTCGGGGGCGCACGGGGCTGGGGTCCCCGTGCCGCTCACCGCCGACACCGGCGGATTCTGGTTTTTCGGTCCCGACAACCTCGAAGTCGTCGTCAAGATCCTCGACGGCTGCGGCTTCAATCAGAAGTTCTGGCTCTACTCGGCGGGACTGACCAACGTCGAGGTCACCCTGGGGGTGATCGACACCTGGACGGGGCAGACCTGGATTCGGGACACGAGTCTCGCGTCGCCTTTCCCCCCGATCCAGGACATCGAAGCTCTCCCTGGTTGTGGAGCGCTGCCGCCACCGGCTACTGAGACCGCTATGGGGGAGAGTCGACCCCCCGTTCGTCCCCAGGTTGAGCCCGCGCCCTTGGAACTGTCGAACTGCGTCGAAGACGCGCAGCACGTCTGCCTGCAGGCGGGGCGCTTCCGGGTGTCGGCGAGCTACCGCACCGCGAGCGGCCTTTCTGGTGAAGCCGTCGCGTTGCCGCTCTCCCCGGAGAGCGCGGCCTTCTGGTTCTTCAGCGCAAACAACCTCGAGCTTTTCGTCAAAGTGCTCGATGCCTGCGTGCCGTTCGATCGCTTCTGGGTCTACTCGGCCGGTCTGACCAACCTCTTCGTCCAGCTGCGGGTCGAAGACACCGACTCGGGCGAGATCCACTTCTACGAGAATCCGCTCCATCGCGCCTTCGAACCGATCCTCGACACGAGCACGTTCGCCACCTGCTCCGCGGAGCCTACGGCGAAGCCGCTGCTATGATTTTTTGATGTTCTCGCCGGTCGCAGTCAGGGTTGTCCCGAAGAGTGCGCCCGAGGGAGCACTCCTGCATGTCGGTTGCGGCCGGGAGCGGATCGAGGGCTGGGTGAACATCGATCTGCTGAAGCTGCCGACGGTCGATGTCGTGCTCGACGCCAGCGTGGAGCTGCCGTATCGCGAGGCCGGGGCGGTCTACGCCGAGCATTTCCTGGAGCACCTGCGCGTCGATCGGGCGGTGCAGTTTCTGCTGAACGCCCATCGGGCTCTCGCTCCCGGACATTGGATGAGAATTTCGACGCCGAATGTCGATTGGATGTGGGCGACTCACTATCCGGCCCGTGGCGCGGACGAGTCCGCCAGGAGGGTCGTCGACGCCCTGATGCTGAACAAGGGCTTCCGCGCCTGGGGACACCAGTTCCTCTGGAACGCGGCGGCGCTCGAGCGGGCGCTCCGGGCGACGGGCTTCGAGGAGATTCGGCTGTGCAAGTACGGCGAGAGTACGATCCCGCACTTCCAGGGCATCGAGCGCCACGACGCCCTCCCGGACTGGGAGGCGTTGCCGCACGTGGTGATTTTCGAGGCCCGCAAGGGGCCACAGAACCTGCCGGCCCTCGCCGAGCTCAGTGAGCTCATCTGGGAGGAGTTTCTGCGGCATCTCGATCCGTACGTACCGCGTCCCAACTTCGGCGGTTTGATTTCCTTCTGAAGCGAAAGGATCTGTCCATGTTCGCAAGTCGTTTCGCTGGATTCGCTTTGGCGCTCCTGGTCTTGCCAGGGTCTGTGCATGCCACCGGGAGTGCTGCTGGTTCTCCTGCCGATGGAAGCGCCTCCCGTGTCGCCGCAGGTGCGCCCAAGGGCCACCTGGTGCTCAACGGGGGTGGCGGGGAGGCGGAGCCGTTCTGGCCGCGGATCTTCGAGTTGGCGGGGGGGAAGGGGGCGGCGATCGTTATTCTGCCGACCGCATCGGAACGCGCGGAGACCGGGACGGAGTATGTCGAGGAGCTGCGGGCGCTCGGAGCGACGGGGATGCGGGCGATCGAGCTGCGGACGCGGGAGGATGCGTCCAGCCCCGAGTTCCTTGCGGCGATCGCGGCGGCGAAGGTGATCTTCTTCACCGGCGGCGACCAGTCGAAGATCACCGCCGCCATCCTCGGCACGCCGGCCGAGGCGGCGATCCGCAAGGTCTACGACGACGGCGGCGTCCTCGCCGGGAGCTCCGCCGGGCTCGCCTGCATGAGCCGCGTGATGCTCACGGGCGAGGGGGACTTCACGGTGCTGCGCGGCGGCAATGTCGAGGTCAAGGAAGGTCTGGGCTACGTCACCGAGGCGATCCTCGACCAGCACTTCGTCGCCCGCCAGCGCCAGAACCGGCTGATCTCCGTCGTGCTCGAGCATCCGGAGCTGCCGGGCATCGGCGTGGACGAGAAGACCTCGATCTGGATCCGCCCCGACCGCACCTTCGAGGTCATGGGCGAGGGCTGGGTGATGATCTTCGATGCCCGGAAGGCTCAGGTCCGCAAGGGTGGAGAGGGCAAGCCGAAGCTGGCGACGGACGAGATGGTCACCCGGATCCTGGTGTCGGGCGACCGGTTCGATCTGAAGACAGGGACGCTCCTGCCGCGACTCTGAACCCCCGAACCGGTGTAGATCGCGAGAGTCGGTGAGATCGTCCCGCCCCATGGGGCCCGATGGAGCGGGACTTGGCGGGAGGCGGCGGGAGCCGCCTACCAGCGCGTCTTGCGGCTGCGCTTGAACGACGGCGCGGCGCCAACGCGCTCGACGTAGGGCTCGACACCCGGAGTCGTGCAGCGCGGGATCGACTGGGTGATCGCTGCCTCGATGTCGCGGATCTTCTCTTTTTCCATCCAGCTGGCGATCGACGACACCAGCCCCGTGGCGTTGCCGCGCGCGGTACGGCCGGCGCGGTGGACGTAGTCCTCGACGGTCTCGGGCAGGTCGT
>JAGPDF010000037.1:36271-44165 GCA_018057705.1 Thermoanaerobaculia bacterium
GCCTCGATGTCGCGGATCTTCTCTTTTTCCATCCAGCTGGCGATCGACGACACCAGCCCCGTGGCGTTGCCGCGCGCGGTACGGCCGGCGCGGTGGACGTAGTCCTCGACGGTCTCGGGCAGGTCGTAGTTGATGATGTGCTGGATCCCGGGCACGTCGAGGCCGCGCGAGGCGATGTCGGTCGCGATCATGATCCGGTGCTGCCCCTCGCGGAAGCCGTCGAGCGAGGCGATGCGCTCCTTCTGCGAGAGATCCGAGTGGATGCGATCGACCGGGTGGCCTTCGCGCAGCAGCGCCCGGTAGAGCCACTCGGCGTCGCTCCTTCGGCGCACGAAGACCAGCGTCGAGCCGAGCTCCTGGTTGAGGAGCGACAGGATGCACGGCTTCTTGTTGTCCGGATCGACGAGGTAGAGGCGGTGCGAGATGCCCGAGGCGGCGCGCCCCGGCGGAATGATGTCGATCCGCAGCGGGTCGTTGAGAAAGCGTTGCGCCAGCCGTTCGATCGGCGGCGGCATCGTGGCCGAGAACATCAACGTATGGCGGACCTTCGGCAGGTAGGCCAGGATGGCGTTGATCTGCGGCATGAAGCCCATGTCGAACATGTGGTCGGCTTCGTCGAGCACCAGCTCCTCGACCTTGTCGAGGCGCACGGTCCGGCGCTCCAGGTGGTCGAGGAGACGCCCGGGCGTGGCGACGACGATGCACGGCTTCTTCGCCAGCTCGTCCATCTGATGCTTGATGTTGAGTCCGCCGATGAGCGAGACGGTGCGCAACCGGTGGCTGGCGCCGAAGTAGTCGAGGAAGGCCTTCGTCTGCAGTGTGATTTCGCGCGTGGGCGAGAGGATGAGCCCACGGATGCCGCCGCCGGGCTGGATGCGCTGGGCGAGCGGAATCGCGAAGGCGGCGGTCTTGCCGGAGCCGGTCTCGGCGAGGCCGAGGACGTCGCGTCCAGCGATCGCAGCTTCGATGACGGCGGCCTGGATCGGCGTCGGATGAGTCCAGCCGAGCTCACTGACGGCGAGCCGCAGCTCGGCCGTCATACCCAGATCGTCGAAGGAGCGGGAGGTCTCGGGAACGGGATGTTGCGGAAGGAGGGCTTCTTGCATTCGGCCCCATTCTATTCTGGATCGGGAAAGAGCTCCTTTTGGGGGGTCCCCGACCCCTCGTCGAGGAAGTTCGACAGGCCGACTCCCGCCAGGCGAAAGCGGGTGGACTCGCCCTCCGTGAAGAGATCCAGCAGGCCTACGGCGATCCCCGCCAGTTCCTGGGCGGCGGCCGGCGGCGTGGCGAGCGTGCGGCGGCGGCTCACCGAACGGAAGTCTCCCGTCTTGAGCTTCACCGTGACGGTGCGCCCTTCGCGACCGCGCCGGCGGGCGGCCTCGTAGACCTGGCCTGCCAGGCGCTCGAGGGTCGAGGGCAGCGCCGCGATCGGCAGGTCGTTCGCGAACGTCGTCTCCGAGGAGATTGACTTGACCGGCCGTTCGGAGACCACCGGGTGGTCGTCGATCCCCCGGCTGAGCTCGTGCAGCCGGCGCCCGAACTTCCCGAACCGCATCTCGAGCTCGATCAGCGAGCGCGCCCGGAGGTCCCCGACCGTTGCCACGCCCAGCGCGGTGAGAGCGGCGCCGGTGGTCTTGCCGACACCGGGGAGCTTGCCGACCGGCAAAGGAGCGAGGAACGCCTCGACCTCCTGCGGCCGGATGACGAACAGGCCGTCGGGCTTCTTCCAGTCGGAGGCGATCTTGGCGAGGAACTTGTTCGGCGCGACGCCGGCCGAGGCGGTGAGCTCGGTCTCTTCGCGGATCTCACGCCGGATGACGCGCGCTGTTTCGGTCGCGGTCGCGAGGCCGGTGAGCTCTTCGGTGACATCGAGGTAGGCCTCGTCGAGCGACAGCGGCTCGACGAGCGCGGTGTGGCGGAGGAAGATCGCCCGCACCCGCCGCGAAGCCTCCTTGTAGCGCGTGAAGTCGGGCGGCACGAAGATCGCCTGCGGACACTGTCGCTGCGCGGTGACCGCCGCCATCGCCGAGCGGATCCCGAACCGCCGCGCCTCGTACGAAGCCGCGCAGACGACCGACCGCGGCCCCGTCCAGGCGACCACGACCGGCTTGCCCTTGAGCTCCGGCCGGTCCCGCTGCTCGACCGAAGCGTAGAAGGCGTCCATGTCCACGTGGACGATCTTCCTCATGAAGCGCAAATCTAGCGTAAAACCGCTCCGGGGACACAATAAAGGGACACGATGAGCAACCTGTCCTTTTATCGTGTCCCTTTAGCTTGTCCCTTTATCGTGGGCGCGCTCGGGGTCCTGTCCGGTCCGTCTCCCATGGGTGCTCGCTGAAGAAGCGCTGCGCGCCCATGGGAGCCCTCGGCCCGGCCACCCCTCGTCGGTAGAGTTGAGGAATAGGCTCTTCGTTCCGCAAAGGGCGCTCTGGCGCTCGGGATCCAAAGTGGGCGACCACGCCTCAAATAGGAGCCCGCTTTGGATCCCGAGTGCCGGAGCGCCCGAACACCGAACGGCGAAACCGCTACTCCCGCTGCGGCTTGACCATCACCGTGGTGTAGCGCTCCAAGGTGACCTCGCCGGGGGGCTGGCCGCGGCGTTTCGAGACATCGGCGCCGCGGGCCATGTGGACGGCGACGCGGCCGGCGTTCCTGGCTTTGGAGTAGCCGGCGGCGAGCGCTGCGGCGTAGAGCTCGGTGGGTTTGGGGAGGCGTTCGAGATGCTCGGGGTTCCTCACCAGGACGTGCGAGCCCGAGTCGCCGGCGAGGTGGAACCAGAAGTCGAGCGGCTGGGTGAGCTTCGTCGACAGCAGGTCGTTCTCTGCGGCGGTCTTCCCGACCAGCACCGTGAGGCCGTCCGGCGAGACGAAGCGGCGCGCGATCCGGCGTCCGTGCCAGATCCCCTGTTCCGGGTCGGACGGGGGGGGAGGACCGGGGCGCTCGGCAGCCATCGCCGGGGAATCGTATCGGCCAGAAGGCCGAAACGGTGCACCGGGCCCGGTCCGTAGTAGACTCTCGCCACTTCCGCGGGCGCTTTTGCCGCCGCCTTTGCGCCCGCCCCAAACGCTCGCAACGACTTTTCACGGAGCCCGCTTGTCTCGAAAAATGCTCATCAACGCCCGCAGCGCGGAGGAACTACGCATCGCCGTGGTCTCCGACGCCGGGCTCGAGAACTACCAGGTCGAAGTCGGAGAGGGGGGTCTGACGCGCGGCAACATCTATCGCGGCGTGATCTCGAATCTCCAGCCGGCGTTGAACGCCGCCTTCGTCGACTACGGAACCGGCAAGAACGGGTTCCTCGCCATCCAGGACGTCGTGCCCGAAGCCCGCTACGCCGAGCCCTCTCACGGCGGGCGCCCGGAGATCCAGGAGATCCTCCAGCAGGGCAAGCCGATCGTCATCCAGGTCACCCGCGAACCCGAGAACGCCAAGGGCGCCGCGATCACCACCAACCTCTCGCTCGCCGGGCGCTATCTCGTCTTCACCCCGTTCGACGACACGCGCGGCGTGTCGCGGAAGGTGGAGGACGAAGAGACCCGCTCGGAGCTGCGCGGCATCGCCGGCAAGCTCGAGCTGCCCGACGGCGGCGGCGTCATCGTGCGCACCAATGCGCTCGGTGAGACGCGAGCCGAGCTGCAGAAGGATCTCGCGGCGCTCCTCCGGGTGTGGAAGCGCATCCAGACCGAGGCGCGACGGGGCAACGGTCCGCGCCTCCTCTACAGCGACCAGGACCTGATCCTGCGCGCCCTGCGCGACCATCTCGACGTCGGCGTCGACGAGATCCTGGTCGACGACGAGACCGCCTTCCAGCAGGCCGCCGAGTACATGCAGGCGTTCATGCCGCGGACCCGGGTCGAGCTCACGCACTATGTGGAGCGCGTGCCGCTGTTTTCCAAATACTCGCTCGAGAGCCAGATCGAACAGATCTTCGCCCGCACGGTGCCTCTGCCGGGCGGAGGCTCGATCGTCGTCGACTCGACCGAGGCGCTGACCGCGATCGACGTCAACTCCGGCCGGGCCGGCAGCGGCGGCAGCCATGAGGACATGGCCCTCGAGACCAACCTCCAGGCGGCGCGCGAAGTGGCGCGCCAGCTTCGCCTGCGCGACCTGGGCGGCCTCGTCGTCGTCGACTTCATCGACCTGCGCAGCATGAAGAACCGCCGCGCCGTCGAGAAGACGATGAAGGACTCGCTGAAGATCGACCGGGCGCGCTCGACCGTCGGCCGCCTGTCGCCGAACGGTCTGCTCGAGATCAACCGCCAGCGCATCCAGCAGTCGCTCCGGGCGAGGGCGCAGCGCGCCTGCCCGACCTGCCAGGGCACCGGCCGGGTGCCGTCGATCGAATCGGTCGGTCTGAACCTGCTGCGCCGCATCGAGGGACGCGCCGCCACCGGCCGCCTGCTCAAGGCCCGGGTCGAGATGCACCCGGAGCTCGCGGAGGCGATGCAGAACGGTCGGAGGAAGGACCTGGCCCGCCTCGAGGGCGAGTACGACATCGAGATCGAGATCGTCGCTTCCCATCGCCTGCACGGCCCCGAGGAGCAGATCGAGTGGCGGGACCGCCAGACGCCCATCACCATGGCTCCGCACAAGGCCGAGGCGAGCGTGCGCCGCAACAGCAACCAGGCGGCGCTCGCGCCGGTGGTCTTCGAGGTCCATCCTGCCGAAGATGCGGAAGAGGATGCCGAGAGCACGGGCGCGGCGGGCCCCGGCACCGCGGCGGATGGCGGCGGCGAGGCGCGCCGCAGCGGCAAGAAGCGCCGGCGCGGTGGCAAGCGCCGGCGTGGCAAGCGGGGCGACCTGCCGGTGGCGCAAGCGACCGGCGAGCCGTTGGTGCTGTTTGCCGGCGACCGCGGCGACGAGAATTTCGACGACAACGGCGAGCCCGAGGACGGGCAGCTGAAGGTGATTCGCCGGCTGCACGACATTCCGGTCGTGTTGCCCGAAGTCAACGGCAACGTGGAGCCTTCCGCCTACGTTTCGCCGCATGCCGGTGGCGACCGCCACCTGCGCACCCGGCAGGCCCCGCGCGGCGTTCCGGCGCCGGCCGGCGTCGGTGGCGATCGCGCGGACCGGGCCCGGCGGCGCGGCGGCAAGCGCCGCGGCGGTCGCGGGCGCCGGCCCGACGGCACCTCTCAGCCGCCGGGCGCGGGCGCCCCCGGCCCGTCCGCAGGACCCATCGACTCGGAGGGCTGAACCTGCCAACCTGCTGCATCGCGACCCGGTTCCCCGGGTCGCGGCTGCATTGCAGGCGTCTCGCACCTGCGGCCTGGCCGGTTGGCCGGCCGAGCCGGTATTCTTCGAAACTCTGAGGAGGCTCCATGGACGGTAGAGGCGACATCGACAGGTCGGAGACGCAGGAGTGGCTGGAGGCGCTGGACGACGTCATCGCCGCCCGCGGCGACGATCGCGCGCGCTTCCTGCTCGGCGAGCTGGCCGATCGTGCTTTCCGGCGCGGCGTGCCGCTGCCCGCCCCCGTCAGCCCCTACGTCAACACGATCCCCTGGTTCGAACAGCCTGCCTATCCCGGCGACCGCGCCATCGAGCGCCGTATCAAGTCGATCCTGCGCTGGAACGCCATGGCGATGGTGGTGCGCGCCAACAAGCACGAGGACGGCATCGGCGGCCACATCTCGACCTACGCCTCGGCCGCGACGCTCCTCGAGGTCGGTTTCAACCACTTCTTCCGCGGCCGCGGCGAGAGCGGCTTCGACGGTGACCTGATCTATTTCCAGGGCCACGCCTCGCCGGGGATCTACGCCCGCGCCTTTCTCGAAGGGCGGCTCTCGGAGGCCCAGCTCGAGAACTTCCGCCGCGAGCTCGCGCCGGGGGGCGGCCTGCCGTCCTACCCGCACCCCTGGCTGATGCCCTCGTTCTGGGAGTTTCCGACGGTCTCGATGGGTCTCGGCCCGATTTCGGCGATCTACCAGGCGCGCTTCAATCGCTACCTCGAGCACCGCGGCCTCGTCGAGACCGGGCACCGCCGGGTCTGGGCCTTCCTCGGCGACGGCGAGACCGATGAGCCGGAGTCGCTCGGCGCGCTGACCCTGGCTTCCCGCGAAGGGCTCGACAACCTCACCTTCGTCGTCAACTGCAACCTGCAGCGGCTCGACGGCCCGGTGCGCGGCAACGGCAAGATCATCCAGGAGCTCGAAGCGGCCTTCCGCGGCGCCGGCTGGAACGTGCTCAAGGTGATCTGGGGTTCCTCCTGGGATCCGCTCCTCGATCGCGACAAAGAGGGTTGGCTGGTGCGGGTGATGAACGAGACTCTCGACGGCGAGTACCAGAAGTACTCCGTCGAAGGCGGCGACTACATCCGCGAGAAGTTCTTCGGGCGCTACCCGGAGCTCGCCGCGATGGTGGCGGACATCCCGAACGACAAGATGCCCTACCTCCGGCGCGGCGGACACGATCCGGAGAAGGTCTACGCCGCCTACAAGGCCGCCACCGAGACCAAGGGCGCGCCGACCGTCATCCTCGCCAAGACCATCAAGGGCTACGGCATGGGCGGCTCCGGCGAGGGCAAGAACGTCGCGCACCAGCAGAAGAAATTGAACGAGGAGGAACTGCGCGCCTTCCGCGATCGCTTCGAGATTCCGGTCTCCGACGAGCATCTGGCCAACGCGCCGTTCTACCGGCCGGCCGACGGCAGCCCGGAGATGGAGTATCTGCGCGCCCGGCGCGAGGCGCTCGGCGGGAGCGTCCCGGCCCGCAAGGTCTGGACGGTGGCGCTCCCGCAGCCGCCGAAGGAGGTCTTCGCCGAGTTCCTGGCCGGCGGCAACCGCGAAGTCTCGACGACCATGGGCTTCGTTCAGATCCTGCGCCAGCTGTTGAAGGACCCGGAGATCGGCAAGCGCATCGTGCCCATCGTGCCCGACGAGGCGCGCACGTTCGGCATGGAGTCGCTCTTCCGCCAGCACGGGATCTACGCCAGCAAGGGTCAGCTGTACGAGCCGGTCGATTCGAAGACGCTGCTGTTCTACAGAGAGGTGAAGGACGGCCAGATTCTCGAAGAGGGGATCACCGAGGCCGGCTCGATGGCCTCGTTCACGGCCGCCGGCACGGCGTACGCGAGCCACGGCCTCGACATGATTCCGTTCTTCATCTTCTACTCGATGTTCGGCTTCCAGAGAATCGGCGACCAGATCTGGGCGTTCGGCGACCAGCGCGGACGCGGTTTCCTGCTCGGCGCGACCGCCGGCCGGACGACCCTGAACGGCGAGGGGCTGCAGCACGAGGACGGCCACAGCCTGGTGCTCGCCTCGACGGTGCCGAATCTCGTGGCCTACGATCCCGCTTACGCCTACGAGGTCGCGGTCATCATCGAGGACGGACTGCGCCGCATGTACAAGGAGCGCGAGGACATCTTCTACTACCTCACGCTCTACAACGAGAACTACATGATGCCGCCGATGCCGGAGGGCGCGGCTCCTGGAATCCTCAAGGGTCTCTACCTCTTTCAGGCCTCGCGCCTGCCGGCAGAGCGGCCGCGAGTGCAGCTCCTCGGCTCCGGGTCGATCCTCGGCGAAGCGCTCGGCGCCCAGCGCATCCTCGAGGAGCGCTATGGCGTCGCGGCCGATGTCTGGAGCGCAACCTCCTACAAGGAGCTCCGGCGCGAGGCCCTCGAGTGCGAGCGCTGGAACCTCCTGCACCCCGGCGAGGAGCCGAAGGTGCCGTACGTGACGAGTCGGCTCGGCGCCGCCCGCGGGCCGGTCGTCGCGGTCTCCGATTTCATGAAGCTCGTACCTGACCAGATCGCACGCTGGGTGCCGCAGGGCCTGCTGCCGCTCGGCACCGACGGCTTCGGCCGCAGCGCCGCGAGGCCGGAGCTCCGCCGCTTCTTCGGCATCGATGCCGAGCATGTCGCCCTCGCCGCGCTCGCCGAACTGGCGCG
>JAGPDF010000038.1 GCA_018057705.1 Thermoanaerobaculia bacterium
CGTCCGAGCCCACGGCGAACGCCACGCCGCCCTCGTGCCGTTCCTCCTGGTCTACGCCGGCCTCCTCAACCAGTGCCAGGGCTGGGCCGCCGGCAAGCCCTTCTACGATCGCGCCCAGCGCCTGCGCGCGCTGGTCGCAGCCCCGCGCTAGCCAGCGCGAAGTGACCCGATCGCCGCGCTAGCCAGCGCGGCTTGGGTCGCGTCGCCCCGCGCTGGATTGCGTTCCATGACCGAACTCACCGGAGAGAGTCTCATGCGCCCTGCACTCCGCTTTCGCCTCTCGATCGCCCTGCTCTGCACCTTCCCCGCGCTGTCTGCGTCGGCGCAGGACGGCCCGTGTGCCTTCTTCAACGCCCGGAACTTCTGCGTCACCCAGGATTCGGAGAACATCTCCGACTCTTCGCAGACCGGCGACAACTTCGGCAGCGCCCTCGCGTTCGGGGACTTCGACGCCGATGGTCACCTCGATCTGGCGATCGGAGCCCCCGATGAGGACTACTCCGGCGCGCTCCTCAACAGCGGCGCGGTACACGTCCTGCGCGGCCGGGGCCTCGGCTTCACCACCGTCGCCGACCGCTTCTACGAGCAGTCCGATGTCTCGGGCGGGGGGAACTCCGAGACCGATGACCGCTTCGGCGCCGCTCTCGCGACCGGCGACTTCGACGGCGACGGCTACGACGACCTCGCGATCGGCAGCCCGGACGAAGGCTTCGTCGCCGACGGGCACTGCGGCGAGTTCGGTCTGTGCACCGGCTTCGGCGTTGTTCAGATCGCCTGGGGCGGCGCCACCGGTCTCGGCCTGAGCTTCGACACCTACACCTTCCTCGACCTGGGTCTCGAGATCCTCGACTCGGGCGCCTTCGCGCTGCGCATGGGCACGGCGCTCGCTGCCGGCGACCGGGACGGCAACGGCCTCTTCGAGCTCGCCATCGGTATCCCGAACGCCGACGTCGGACCCGACCATCGGACCGGTGCCGTGGCGATCTTCGAGGGCACGGCCGGCCGCACGTTCGTCGAGGCCGACAGGATCGACCGTCAGTCCACTGCCGGCAACAACGATCACATCGGAACGACGACGGCGTTCGGCCACTTTCAGTTGAACGACGAGCCGCACTTCGTCGGCGGCGGACCCGACAGCGACATCGGCTCCGCCAACGACGCCGGGCTGGTGGCGCAGCAGTCCGATTCCCTGGGCGCCGCGCGCCCGGACCTCGACCAGGTCGACGTCGGGGGCGCCAACCAGGACAACGACTTCTTTGGCGCGGCGCTCGCGGTCGGCGACTTCGACAACGACGGCGCCGACGACCTGGCGATCGGTGCGCCCGGCAACGATCACAACGGCGAGAACGACGCCGGCACGGTGTTCATCGCCTATGGCGCCAACGCGGGGCTGCCCGCGGGCGGGCATCAGTTCCTCGCCCAGAGCGACATCTCGACCGCCGACGAGCCGAACGCGGAGTTCGGCCGCGCGCTGGCCGCCGGCGACATCGACGGCGACGGCTTCGACGACCTGCTGGTCGGCGCACCCGGCCGCGGTGACGACGATCGCGGCGTCGTCTACATCTTTCACGGTTCGAGCACCGGCCTGGTGGTCTCCGGCTCCGTGGTCTTCTCGGCGCCGACGATCGGTGGCGAGGCGCAGACGAACTCCAACTTCGGCAGCGTCCTCGCCGCCGGCGACATCGACGGCGACGGCACCGCCGAGGTCGCGATCGGCGTGCCGAAACAGAACGTCGGCATCGCCCTGGGCGCCGGCCAGGTCTTCGTCACCCGCCGCCTCGACCCACGCTGGCTCTTCGGCGACGGCTTCGACGGCCAAGGGACCGGCTTCTGGTCCGCCTCAACGCCCTGAGACCGCGCGGCGCTGTGCGGCGGCGCCGCAGAGGTGCCAGGCGCTTCTCTGCGGCGGACTGCCGCGGAGGTGTCCGCGCGGAGGTGCCAGCCGCTTCTCAGGCTCCAAGGCACTCCCTCACCAAGGTGAGACCGGGCGCCTGACCAGCGACCCTGTCGCCCCTGCCGCCGCCGCGGCAGACTTCCTTCAACCTCATAGGGAGACGACCATGGCCTGGTTTCACAACCGCACCGCCGCAAATGCGACCGCACCGAGGGCCGAAAGAAAGACCGCCGACCCCGCCCACGCCGAAGCGCTCCTGCAGCGCGCCCAGGAGCTCCGCGCCGCAGGCGACCTCATCGCCGCCCAGACCCTCGCCGAAGAGGCGCTCCACCAGAGTCTGCGCGCCCACGGCGAACGCCACGCCGCCCTCGTTCCGTTCCTCCTCGTCTACGCCGGCCTCCTCAACCAATGCCAGGGCTGGGCCGCCGGCAAGCCGTTCTACGACCGCGCCCAGCGCCTGCGCGGCCTCGCCTCGGCGCCACGCTGACGCCCGCCGGGCCTCGCCCCCCGGGAGCTCCTGACGCCGCGGCGCGAACCGCTTGTGCGCCGCGCACTGCTGGCGGACAATGCTGAGGTTGGCTCTCTGAACGTCGCCCTCGGGAAAGGACCGCCAGCTGAAAACGCCGCGCCGTCACCCGCAGGGCCCCGTGCGCCGGCTCGTGCTCGCGGGCTTCCTGCTTCTTGCCTTTCCGCACGCAGTCGCTCCGCTCGCCGCACAGGTCCTGACCGACTTTCATTTGCAGTGGGTCTGGTCGCAGGGCGGAGAGCTCCTGGGTCGTGCGGGCTTCGAAGTCGTCGACCTCGCAGGGGACGGGCGGTCCGAGCTGCTCACGACCGCAGTCACCAGCTCCACCGGCTACTGGTACACGCTCGATCGGGAAGGCGCCGATCTCGTTCAGACGCACAGTTCTCTCCCCTCCCAGGTTCGACCCGTTCAGGTCAACGTCGCCAGCGAGAATGGCCGGCCTCGCATCCTCATCACCGGGCCCGCCTCCATTCAGGTGCTCGACGGCCCGACGCGGGACGAGCTCGCCAGTTTTCCGAGCCTCGGCTCCCTCAACCGGGCCGCCGCTGCAGCCGATATCGATCTCGACGGCAGATTGGATCTCGCGGTCTGCGACGACTCCACCCTCTACGTCTACGACCTTCTCACCGGCAACGCACGCGTTCGGAACGGCTTCGGTTGCAAGGAGGTCGCCCTCGGGCAGACGGACTCCGATCCGCAGCTCGAGATCATCCTCGCCGGCAGCCCAGCCGGAGGCTATGTCCTCGACGGAATTTCCTTGAGCGTCGATTGGGGTGACGTACGCGGTTTCGGTGACCATGTCGCCGTCGCCGACTTCGACGCCGACGGCCAGGACGAAGTGGCGGCGCTTGCCGAGTCGGGAACCGTTGTGCGCGTCCAGGACCCCGCGACGGGCGGCCTGCTGTGGGAGGTCGCGACATCGCCGGCCGGTGCGCTCGCCGCCGCCAACATGGACGGCGAGCCGGGGGCGGAGCTGGTCTGGGCCATCCAGAATGGCTACGGCTCTCTCTTCGTCGTCGACGGCGCGACTCCGACGCAGCTCGGAGTCATCCCCAACCCCGCCTTCAGCGTCGAAGCGGTCACGCTGGGAGATCTCGATGACGATGGCGTCGTCGACGTGATCTGGAGCTCCGGGCGAGACAGTCCTGAGGGACAGCACGTCTACCTTCAGACGGGCGACCAGCTGGAGCCCGCAGCGAAAACTGCCGACCTCCGAGGTGGCGTTCCGGGGATGGCGGTGGGTGACTTTCGCGGCGACGGTACACCGGAGGTGGCCGCCACGTCCGCAAAAAGCAAGCCGGAAGACGGCGGCATTGCGTTCGTCCTGGCCCTGGAGAGCGGACGGGTTCAGCGCACCAGGTCCGGGCAGGCGGCCCTCGGCCCGGAAGCATCGGGCCTGGCCGCGGCGCAGCTCGACGAGGATGCAGCGCTGGAGATCTGCCAGTTCGGCGGTGTCGAAGTCGTTTGCTTCGACGGTCGCACCTTTGGCGGGCAGTGGGCTGCCCTGCATTTCGACGGCATCACGGCGGTGGGTGTGGGCACTTCCGAGGGCGAGACCCAGGCCGATCTTTTCCTGGCGACTTTCGGACCTGCCGTCGTTGCCGTGTCCGGCAGTGACGGGTCGCCGCGGTGGAGCTCGCCGATCTTCGACGTGAGTGGATTCATCATCAACCAGATTGACCTCGCCGACGTCAGCGGAGACGCCCGGCCCGAGATCGTCGCCGGCTCCATGAACACGGGTGTCGCCGGCCTCGCCACCCTGAATGCCGACACCGGGCAGGTCCTGGCGGGGCCCTGGCATCTGCCGTTGGTTTCGACCTTCGTCGTCCCGGGCTCCGGTCCGCCTGCACTGCTCCTGGCTGGACTGGCGAACGGCGACGTTGTTCCCGCCGACCCGATCTCGGGGCTGCTCGGACCGCCTGTCGCCGCCTTTCCGGCCGCAGCGCACGCCATGGGGATCGCCGACTTCGATCGTGATGGCGTTGCCGACCTCGTGGCAACCATCGGCAACCACGTTCAGGTACTGGACGGCCAGACCGGGCTACCGGTCTGGGTGAGTCCCTATCTGCGACTCTCGGAGTTTTTCTCGGTGCCGCGTCTGCCGCTCCTCGCCGGGGACCTCGACAGGGATACCGTGCCTGAGATCCTCGTCGCCACGCTCGACGGAATCGTGCACTTTGAAGCCCCTTTGCTCCTCATCTTCGCCAACGGCTTCGAGTCGGGCGATACGTCGAACTGGTAGCGGCTCCGCTCACCCCTTCGGCGGCGTGCGCTTGAGGCTCACGGCGAGGAGGGCGGCTTGGGTGCGGTCCTGGACGCCGAGTTTGTCGAGGAGGATCGAGACGTAGCCTTTGACGGTGCCTTCGGTGAGGCCCAGGCGGTTGGCGATCTGGCGGTTGCTCTTGCCTTCGGCGACGAGGTCGAGGACGGAGCGCTCGCGGGGGGTGAGGTCGTCGAGCGGGCTCTTCTCGGGGCGCTTCATCAGGATGCGCTGGGCTTCGGGGTGGAGGGTCGGGCGGTCGCGGGCGGCGTCGCGTACGGCGCGAACGAGCTCGATGCGCGAGACGTCCTTCATCAGGTAGCCCATCGCCCCCGCCCCGACCGCTTCGCGGATCGCCGCTTCGTCGGCGAGGCTGGTGAGCATCAGGACCCGCGGCGGTGCGGGAAGGGCCAGGAGGCGCCGGGTCGCCTCGATGCCGCCCATGCCGGGCATCATGACGTCCATCAACACCACGTCCGGGTGGCGCTCGGCGGCCATGCGCACGGCCGACTCGCCGTCCTCGGCTTCGCCCACGACTTCGAGGTCCTCCTCCTGCTCGAGGAGTGTGCGCAGACCTTCGCGCACGATCTCGTGGTCGTCGACCAGCATCAGGCGGAGCGGCGGGGCGGGGGTGTCGGAGGGGGTGGACATGAGAGATCTCCGGAGCGGCGTCAACGGGGGAGCCGGGCCTCGACGGTGGTGCCGAGCCCGGGCGCACTCTCGACGAACAGCTGACCGAACAGTGCGCGGATCCTGTCACGCATCGACTCGAGACCCATGCCGCCGTCGGTGCGCGCCCGCGCCGCCCCGGAGCGCACGGCGGTGCGGGCGTCGAAGCCGCGCCCGTTGTCCTGGACCGTGAGCACGACCTCGCCCTCGAGCACCGCCAGGCGAAGGGCGACCTCCCGGGCGGCGGCATGTTTGACGACGTTGGCGAGCGCCTCCTGCGCCACGCGCAGCAGGATCTCCTCGCGCTCGCGCGACTGGCGCTCGTAGCTGGAGGCCTCGAGGCGGGTCGCGAGGCCCTGCGCGGCGACCGTTGCCAGCTCCGTGCGCAGCGCCTCGACCAGGCCGTGGCGCTGCAGCATGACCATCGCCGGCGTCGGCAGCTCGCGGCTGGTGAAGTCGGCGCCGCTGCCTCCGGGGGCGAGCTCGCGCAGCAGGCCGCGCATCTCGCCCAGGGCCCGGCGGTTGAGCTCGATCAGGCGCTCGAGCTTCGGGGCCGCCTCTTCCGGGCCCTTGCGCAGCAGCCCGGGAAGCGATTCCGCGAGCAGCGTCGAGCTGAACAGGAGTTGCGTGACCGAGTCGTGGAGATCGCGCGCCAGGCGCTGGCGCTCCTCGAGGATCGCGAGGCGGCGCTCCTGGGCGAAGAGACGGGTGTTTTCGAGCGCCACCGCGAGCGCATCGGCCACGAGCTCCAGCAGCTGCACGTCGACCGCGGTGAACGGCCCCTCGCCCTCGACGTTGACCACCCCGAGCGGCCGGCCGGCGTGCAGGATCGGAACGGCGAGCTCGGCGCGCACGGCGAGCCCTGAGGGCGGCTGCACGTAGCGCGGATCGGCGGCGACGTCGTTGACGACCTGGGTCCGCCGTTCGCGCACCGCGGAGCCCATGACGCCGCGCGCGATCGGGATTCGATCCTCGTGACGAATGCGCTCCTTGTAGCTGCCGCCGCGGATGCGCACCACCAGGGTTTCGGGGTCGTTCTCGTCGAGGAGCGGCAGGTCGACGTTCGGGTAGCCCAGGAGCTCGTGGATCGCGTCGGCGGTCTTCTGCAGCATCTCGAACTTCTTGAGATCGGAGGCGATGATCCGCCCGACCCGCATGAGGAGCAGGAGCTTTTCTCCGGCGCGGGCGTCGGCTGAGGGGTCGGGCGAGGAGTTCACGGGCGCTCGACCCCGGACGGTACCGCGAAGGAGCTTCACCGGTCCATCGTCCCCCAACTGGCGCAGCCCCCACCCCTCACTTTGGTCAGGAGCCGGGGCCTACCATGGTCGGGGGCCCGCCCAATGCGATCAGCCGGCCGGAAAGGCGAAGTAGCGCGGGGCGGGAAGCAACCGCTGAGGAGACGACGCGAGCGCCAGCTCCTGACCATCGCGATCGACGATGCGCTGCGGCGCCTCCGGCGGCGTCCAGTCGAGCGCGCCGGCCGTCGACCAGGCGACGACGATCTCCTCGGCCGGGCGCGAGCCGGCGGCGGCGCGGGAGAAGCGGTAGGCGCGCCCTCCCGGCGGCAGGGCCGCCGCCTCGAGCGGGCCATGACAGGTCGTTCCGGCGAGCTCGCGGATGAGCGTCGCGAGAGCCGCGAACGACGGGCGTTCCCGCAGCGTCCCGTCGGCCTGCGGATCGCACAGGCCGTAGCCTTTGGCGACCAGTTGCCACCAGTCGATCCGTTCGACCCGGTCGCCGCCGCCGGCCAGAAGGAAGAAGCGCACCAGAAAATCGGCCTGCGCCTC
This sequence comes from Thermoanaerobaculia bacterium, assembly GCA_018057705.1. Lineage (NCBI taxonomy): Bacteria > Pseudomonadati > Acidobacteriota > Thermoanaerobaculia > Thermoanaerobaculia bacterium. The sequence continues at coordinate 7,137 of JAGPDF010000038.1, forward strand.
CTCGTCGACCGCCACGCTCTTGCCGGCGGGGGAGTGCGGACCCTCGCGCAACGGCCAGTTGACCTCCGAGATCCACTGCCGCGGCGCGGCCACCCGCCGCGCCGTGCCGGCGATCGCCGCCAGCAGCCGTACCTTGCCCTCGGTGTCGAAGCCGAGCTGCCGGTTCTCCGGCGCCCCGCGGCGATCGACGTAGAGCAGGCTCGCCAGGCCATCGAAGCGCAGGTCCGGAAGGTCCCGAGGAGCGCGCAGGTTGACCACGGCCGCCGTCACATGGGCCTCGAAGTCGATCACCGCCGGTCCGAAAAGCTCGACCTCCGCCCCCACCTCTGCGGCGGTACCACGCAGGATCGCGGCGGCGCGCGCCGCGAGGCCCAGGTACTCGTCGTAGTTCCAGATCCCCCACTTGCTGCGATTGATCGCCTGGCCGATCTGAAAGCACCTGCCGAGCGGCACGAAGCGGCGGGCGATCTCCGTGATCGCCGCCTCCCAGCGCGCCGGATCGCGCACCAGCTCACGATTCTGCGGCAACGTGAAGGCGAGCTCGACGCCGCGGTCGGCGAGGGCGCGGGCAAGCTCCCACTCCGCGTCGTGATTCGCCTGCCAGGGATGCAGGCGGATCATGGCGCGCCGCGCGCCCAGGCGATCGAAGGCCGCGAGCAGCGCCTGCGGATCCTCCGGCCAGGGGCGCAGTGCGACGCCAGGCTCCGGCCAGGCGAAAGCAGCGAGGGCACCGGCGTCTTGCGCGACGAGCGCGCGATACCGGCGGCGGATGCGCGGCACCGCCCCGGCGAGAGCGACCCCCGCCCGCAGGTGCTTCGGGAGATCGGCGAGCCGGATGCGCGCCCGGGCCCATCGCCCGGCGTGCTGATGCGGCTGGTCGGAGAGCCGGTCCCAGACCGCCCGGTCGCGGACCGGGGCGTCCGCGGGAGGCGGCGGGATGTGGGCGTGCACGCCGCGCGGCACGAGCCACGACTTGACCCTGGCCAGAGCCCCGCGCAGGCCGGACTTCGCGCGGTTCTTGCCGAGGAAGCTCCGGCGCGCGAGCTCGTAGCTCCGCCGGGCGGTTGCCGGTACGGCCTCGGGCTCGAAGTAGGCGGCCAGCAGAAGGTCCCTGTCGCCCTGCCGTTCGAGCGGCAGGCGGCAGAGATCGCGCATGCGGTCGCGCAGCGCGACGTGGCGCTGCCGGCGGCAACGGTTGAGATCGAGCACGGCGACATCGGCGATCTCGTTCGCGGTCTCCCCTTCGAGGAGCAGGAGATTGCCGATCGAGAAGTCGCGGTGGAAGAACCCGGCGTCGTGCATCCTCCGGGCGTAGCGTGCCACCGCGGCGATCGCCGCCTCGGCCGCCATCCGGGGAAAGCTCTCGCGATCGATGCCGGCGTTTCTGGCCCGCAGCAGGTAGCGCAACTCGAGGCGCCCCTCGAGGCAGGCGGTGACGAAGATCGCCGTCGGGTCGCCGCCCTCGGCCTCGGCGAAGAGGAGCGGCGCCGGGGTCGAGAGCCCCGCGGCGGCGAACGCCTCCGCCATGCGGAAGCTCTTCGCCGCCTTCGACTGTCCACGTGCGCGCAGGAGGCGGGCCCGGAGGCTCCTCTCCCGGAACTGTTTCACCGCCACCGCCGTTTCGCCCGCCGCCGTCGCGAGCAGGGCGCGGTAGATGTAGTTGCGCCCCCAGTGCAGCGTCGCGGTGGCCGAGGCCGGGTCGAGCAGGCGGCGGGCGACGGCGGGCAGATCTTCCCCGGCGAGGCGCGGCGATGCCTCGCCGCGGAACCCCGTCCAGGCGAAACGGATCGAAGTCACACTTCGAGGATATCGAAGCTCGCGGGGGCGCAGTGAGGAGCCGTCACACTTCGAGGATGTCGAAACTCGAATGATGGAGCTTGGCGTCGCCCTGGACGATGATGCTCACCGCGAGCTCGCGCTCGAGCTCTTCGAGGATGCCGCGCTCCTCGCGCTGCAGCATGCGCGCGACCTCCGGATGGACGCGCACGAGGAGCTCCTTCGAGGCGAGCGTCCCGCGCATCGCGAGCGCCGAGCGCCGCAGGGAGAGGCAGATCGTGGCGACCGACTTGATCCGGCCGCTGCCCTCGCAATAGGGGCAGGTCTGGGTCAGCAGCCGCTCGAGGTTGGAACGGCTGCGCTTGCGCGTGATCTGGACCAGCCCAAACTCCGAGATCGAGAGCACCTTGTGCTTGCCCCGGTCCTTGCGCAGCTCGAGCTCCAGCGCGTGGGAGACCTGCTCGCGGTGGGCAGGATCGGTCATGTCGATGAGGTCGAGCACGATGATCCCGCCCAGGTCGCGCAGGCGGATCTGCCGCACGACCTCCTCGACCGCCTCGAGGTTCGCGGCGAGCGCCGTCTCCTCGAGATTGTGCTGGCCGACGAAGCGCCCCGTGTTGACGTCGATCGCCACCAGCGCTTCGGTCGGGTTGATCACCAGATAGCCCCCCGACTTCAGCCAGACTTTCGGCTTCAGGGCGGCTTCGATCTCCTTCTCGATGCCGAACCGTTCGAAGAGGCCGCGCTCTTCCCGGTCGAGCTTGACGCGCGGCACCAGCTGCGGCTGCACCTGGTCGAGGAACTCGACGATGCGCTCGTAGGTCGACTCGCTGTCGACCCAGAGGAGCGAGAACTCCGCCGAGAAGAGATCGCGCACCAGGCGCAGCGCGAGATCGAAGTCCTGATGCATGAGCGCCGGCGCGACGGCGGTCTCGGCCCGGCTGTGGACCGACTCCCAGCGCCCGCGAAGATAGGCGAGGTCGGTGGCGAAGTCGGCGGCGCTCCGGCCCTCGCCGGCGGTGCGCACGATGACTCCGCCCGCACCTGCGTTGCCGACCGCACCGTGGGGAATCGACTCGAGCAGCCCGCGGAGGCGGAGCCGCTCCTCTTCGTCCTCGATCTTCCTCGACACGCCGACGTGCGACACCGTCGGCAGGAAGACCACGAAGCGCCCGGGCAGCGTCACCTGGGTGGTGACCCGCGCCCCCTTGTTCGGCAAGGGATCCTTGGTGACCTGCACGAGCAGCTCCTGGCCCACCTTGAGAAGCGAATCGATCGTCGGCAGGGGGCCGCTGTCGACCCGGACCGTTTCGCCGGCGAGGGTATCGTCGTCGTGACCGTGCGGCTCGAGCTCGACCTCGTCTTCACCGGAAAGAGCTCCGGCGACGGAGGGAACGGTCGCGGCGGCGTCGGTTTCACTGGGCAGGTAGACGTCGGCGACATAGAGGAACGCGTCGCGGTCGAGCCCGATGTCGACGAAGGCCGCCTGCATGCCCGGCAGGACGCGCGACACACGCCCCTTGTAGATGTTGCCGACGACGCCGCGATGGTACCGGCGTTCGAGGTAGATCTCGGTCAACAGATCCTCTTCGAGAACCGCCACGCGGGTCTCGTGCGGATCACTCTCGACCAGCATCTTGTGGGCCACAGGGACCTCCGTCCCCCGATCTTACCCGCAGAGGCCCGCAAAAGCCCTGTTTTCAAGCCTTCTGCGCGGGTTTCGACCTCGCCGCCGCCAGTCGGCGGCCCGCGATCGGCGCCCTACCGGTTGGCGAAGCGCCGGGAGTCGACTCCCCCAAGACTGCCGGCGTGCTCCGCAGACGAGCCGGCTAGCGATTGGCAAAGCGCCGGTAGTCGACGCCCCCAAGACTGCCGGCGTGCTCGGCAGACGAGCCGGCTAGCGATTGGCAAAGCGCCGGTAGTCGACTCCCAATATCAGCCCCAGGCCGATGAAGTTGAGCAGGGTGAAGGAGCCGCCATAGGACAGGAAGGGCAGCGGGATGCCGGTCACCGGCACGAGGCCGATGACCATCGCCGAGTTGTAGAGCACGTGGAAGGCGAAGGTGCTCCCCAGGCCGACGACGAGGAGGATGCCGGCGCGGTCCTGGGCCCGCATGGCGACCGCCGCGACGTTGGCGAGATAGACCGCGTAGAGCAGCAGCACCACCCCGACACCGAAGAAGCCCCACTCCTCGGCGAGCACCGAGAGGATGAAGTCGGTGTGGCGCGCCGGCAGGAAGCGCAGCTGGCTCTGCGTGCCCTGGCCGTAGCCGCGGCCGGTGAGCTCCCCCGAGCCGACGGCGATCTTCGACTGCCGCACCTGGTAGCCGGCACCCAGCGGGTCGGTGTCGGGCGCCAGGAACGTCAGCACGCGCTGCTGCTGGTACGGCTTCATTCCCAGGCTCCAGATCAGCAGACCCGCCACCAGACAGGCCCCGAACGTCGCGAGGATGACCCGCAGGCGCACACCGGAGACGAGCAGCATCCCGGCGGCCATCGGCACGAACATCGCGGCGCCGCCCAGGTCGGGCTCGAAGACGATGAGCAGCATCGGCATCGCCACCAGCGCCACGGCGGTGAAAATCTGCCGCAGCGGCAGCTGCCGCGTCGACGGCGCCGCGAGGTAGCGCGCGAGATAGAGCGCGGTGATCAGCTTCGCGAACTCGGAGGGCTGCACGCCGATCGAACCGAGCCGGAACCAACCCTGCGCGCCTCCGGCCTCGTAGCCCAGAACCAGTACGAGGGCCAGGGCGACGAGGGAGAGGACGTAGAGCGGCAGCGAGAAGCCGAGGAGCGTGTGGTAGTTGAAGCTGAAGGCGACGACCATCGCGACGAGGCCGACACCGACCCAGACGAGCTGGCGCGAAAAGAAGTCCGTGCCGAGCTCCGCCGAGGCGCTCTGAACCGTCGCGAGACCGATCACCGTCAGCGCCAGGGCGGCAGCCAGGAGTCCCCAGCGGATGGTCGCCAGGTGCTCGAGACGCGGCCGCGCCTCAGGAAGCGGGAGCGGTGCGGAGATCGGGCCGGAAGAGCTTTTCATAGAGGACTTTCGCGACGGGGGCGGCGGCCCGCGAGCCCTGACCGCCGTGCTCGAGGAAGACGACGATCACCACCGTCGGGTTGACGAAGGGAGCGAAGGAGGCGAACCAGGCATGGTTGCGCTCGGCATAGGGCCGGAGACTCGAGTCTTCGAAGGCGGTGTGCGCCACCACCTGGACGGTGCCGGTCTTGCCGGCGATCTCGACCCCGGCGACCCGCGCGGAGCCGCCCGTGCCGCCGTCGTTGACGACCTTCCACATGCCGCGCCGGATCGGGTCGAAGATCCCGGGCGCGAGGTCGATCCGCCGCGGCGGATGGGTCACGTCGCCCTTCACCAGATGCGGCGTCACGATCTGGCCGCCGTTGGCGAATGCCGCCGCCATCACCGCCATCTGCAGCGGTGTCGCGAGCAGCGCCCCCTGGCCAATCGCCACCGAGATCGTCTCCCCCGGATACCAGGGGTGGCGGCGCTGGCGCTGGCTCCACTCGCCGTCGGGCACGAGCCCGCGCTTCTCGCCGTCGAGGTCGACGCCGGTGGGGGCGCCGAAGTCGAAGAGTCGCGCGTAGCGGGCGATGCGCTCGATGCCCAACTTCTGGCCGAGCTCGTAGAAGTAGATGTCGCAGGAGTTCTTGAGCGCCGCTTCGAGATTCATGAAGCCGTGCCCGCCCGCCTTCCAGCAGTGGAAGGGGCGCTTGTAGAAGGTCTTCGCGCCGCTGCAGAAGACGCCGCTCTCGGTGGAGATGACCCCCTCGCTCAAGCCGGCCGCCGCCATCACCATCTTGAACACCGAGCCCGGCGGATAGGTGCTCGCGAGGGCGCGGTTCTGGAGCGGCAGCAGCGGATCCTGGATGAGCTGCTGCCACTCGGCGACCTCGAGCCGCCGCGTGAAGAGATTCGGGTCGTAGCCGGGAGAGGAGACCAGGGCGAGGATCTCGCCGTTCCTCGGATCGAGCGCCACGACCGCGCCGGCCTTGCCCTCGAGCTGCCGCTCGGCCTCCTGCTGGAGCTCGGCGTCGAGGGTCAGGGTCAGCGCGCCGCCCGGGCGTCCGACCTCGCGTCCCAGCTCCTCGACCGACTGCCCGTGGCTGTCGACCACCACGACGCGCTCGCCGTCCTCGCCGCGCAGCTTCGCGTCGTACTCGAGCTCGACGCCGCGCCGCCCCACCCAGTCGCCGTTCTTCAACTCCTTCCCCGGATCGGCGAGCTCCTCGGGACGGGCCTCGCCCAGGTAGCCCAGGACGTGCGCCGCCTGGACGCCGAGGCGGTAGAGGCGGCGGTGCGAGACGTCGACCACGAACTCGGGGTGGGCGAGCTGCTCGACCTCGAAGCGCGCCACCTGGTCGAGCGTCAGACCCTCGCCGAGGAGCACCGGCTGGAAGGAGGGCACGGCGCGGTAGCGCTCGAGGAGCGCCTTCAACTCCGGCAACGGGCGCTCGAGGATCGGCGCCGCGAACTCGAGGCTGGCCGCGAAGTCGCGCGCCCGGCTTCTGTCGAGAAGCAGGTTGTAGCTCGGGAGGTTTTCGACCAGGACGCGCCCGTTGCGGTCGTAGATCGAGCCCCGCGGCGCCTTGATCGCCACCTTGCGCAGCCGGTTGTTCTCGGCGAGGTCGCGGTAGTAGCTGCCGCGCACCACCTGCACGAACCAGAACGCCCCGGCGATCATGGCGAGGCAGACCCCGACCACCCCCGAAAGGACCCGTACCCGCGCGACCAGCGCTTCCTTGTGTTCAGCGACCCGCATGGCGAGGGACTTTCTACTCCCGATCCGCTGGATTCACAAGGCGACGACGCGGTCGGTACATCAGCCCGGAAGCTGGATCTTGGTGGCGCGGTTGGCGCGGTGAGACTTCAGGCGGCTGGCGAGGGCGTTGGCGGAGGCGGTCCAGGCGATGCCCAAGAGGGCGGTGGTCGCGACTTTGACCAGCAGCCAGAGCGGATCGGGGAGCTCGGCGTGCTCGCGGAAGACGAGCGCGAGGGCCGCGAGGAGAGCCTGCTGCGCGGCGGCGGCGGCGGCGAAGACGCCGGCTAGCCCGGTGGTTCGCTGCACGACCAGCTGCTGCGCGGCGCGCGCGATGCCGAAACCGACCGCCGTGTTGGCGAAGCCGTAGAGCCCGTAAGGCCCGCCGGAGAGGCCATCGGCGAGAAGACCCGCCGCGAGTCCGGCGAACATGCCGGCGACCGGGCTGCCGTGCCGGGCCTCGAGCGCCACCACCAGCAGGAAGAGGTCGACCGCGAGCGAAAAGTCGGGCAGCAGGCGGGCGCCGGCGAAATGCAGCAGGGCGGCGGCGGCCACCGCCGCAACGAACTTAAGGAACCGCATCGCCACCCTCGGAGAGAACTTCGGCGGAGAGAAGCTCGGCGGGCACCTGTTCGCCTTCGAGCAGGTAGACGAACGAGAGACGCGAGAAGTCGACCGCCGGCTGGATCACGATGCGATGGAAAACCTCGTTCCCCGGCTCGACCGAGGCGACGACACCGACCCGGATGCCGCGCGGATAGACGCCGTCGATACCGGCGGTGAGAACGGCCTCGCCGACTTCCACCTCGGCCTGGCGCGGGATGAAATCGAGCAACAGCTCGCCGGGCGACGATCCCCGCACGACGCCCTGTCGGCGCGAGCGCTGGAGCTGAACGCCGGCAGAGGCGGCGCGGTCGGTGAGCAGCTGGACCTTGGCGTAGGCGCCCGAAACGCGGATCACCCGACCGACGACGCCGTCGTCCGAAAGCACAGGTTGGTTGCGGTGCGCGGCGCCGGCGCCGACGTAGAGCACCAGAGAGCGCAGCCAGGAGCTGTAGTCGGCATGCACGACCTCGGCGATCCGCAGGGTCGCGGCGTGGCGCCGCTGAAAGGCGAGGGTCTTCGAGAGCCCTTCGATCTCCTGCTCCAGGCCCTCCATGCGCAGCTCGCGACGGCGCAGCTCCAGCAGCTCCGCGCGCAGCCGCCGGTTCTCCGCCGCGAGATCGTCCCGGCGGCGCAGCCCTTCGCGGGCCGTCGCGAGGCCTTGCGAGCTCGCGTCGACGGCGCGAGCGAAGGGTCCCAGACTGCGCAGCGCGGCGCCCTCGAGCAGGTTCGAGGCGCCGCCCCGGTCCGGCTCCTGCGCCGCGATGAGGAAGAGCTGGCCGACGAGCAGGACGGCGAGAAGAATGCGGACGCGGCCCGGTCTCACGGTCGCGGCTGGATTCCCGAGGAGGCTACCCGGGGGGGGACCTCTCGATCGGCGCTCTGCCGCGTTGCGATCATCGGACCGGTTCTCTGCACGCTCTCGATCAGCGGATCGAGACCTTCCGCAGCAGATGCATGTCTTCGAGGACGCGACCGGTGCCCAGAACCACGCAGGCCAGCGGGTCCTCCGCCTGGACGACGGGCAGGCCGGTTTCGGCCCGGATGCGCTCGTCGAGCGCCCGCAGCAGCGCGCCGCCGCCCGACAGGACGATTCCCTTGTCCATGATGTCGGCCGAGAGCTCGGGCGGCGTGCGCTCGAGCGCCATCCGCACCGCGTCGACGATCACGTTCACCGTCTCGGCGAGCGCTTCGCGGATCTCCTCGTCGGAGATCACGAGCTCTTTCGGAATGCCCTCGACGAGATCGCGCCCCTTGATGGTGAGCGTCAGCCGCTCCTTGAGCGGGAAGGCCGATCCCAGCTCCCACTTGATGATCTCGGCGGTGCGCTCGCCGATCAGCAGGTTGTACTTGCGCTTGAGGTAATTGATGATCGCCTCGTCCATCTCGTTGCCGGCGACGCGCACCGAGCGCGAGTAGACGATGCCCGAAAGCGAGATCACCGCGATGTCGGTCGTGCCGCCGCCGATGTCGACGATCATGTTGCCCGAGGGCTCGGTGATCGGCAGTCCCGCGCCGATCGCCGCCATCATCGCCTGTTCGACCAGGTAGACCTCCGAGGCGCCGGCCTTCTGCGCCGAGTCCCGCACCGCGCGCTTCTCGACCTGGGTGATCTCTCCCGGCACGCCGATCACGATCCGCGGATGGACGTACATCTTGCGGCCGTGCGCCTTCTTGATGAAGTAGCCCAGCATGCGCTCGGTGACTTCGAAGTCGGCGATCACGCCGTCCTTCATCGGGCGGATCGATTCGATGTTGCCGGGGGTGCGGCCGAGCATCTCCTTGGCCTCGGCGCCGACCGCCTCGATCTGGTTGGTCAGCTTGTTGAGCACGACGATCGACGGCTCGCGCACCACGATCCCGCGATTGCGGGCATAGACGAGGGTGTTGGCGGTGCCGAGGTCGATCGCCAGGTCGTTCGAAAAGTAGCGCAGCATGGAACCAAAGGGCATGGCGTTCTTTCTGGGTCAGTCAGACTAGGAGCGAAATTGCTTCAGAGCGTTTCGACGAAAACACGTTGGCGAACGGTGGACTCGTTGCCGGAGGGATCGGTGGACCGCAGCTCGAGGATACTCCAGCCCTCCTGCCCGACGAGGACCGTCTTGGTGAAGGTTCCGTTGGCGGTCACCGCCACCTGTTCGCCGTTGACCTTCATGACCGCGCCGGCCTCCGTGCGACCGGCGACGATGAAGATGTTGCCATAGGCCTGGACCTGATCGACGACCAGCTCGGGCGGAGTCTTGTCGCCCTTCTCGCCCGGTTGCTCCGCGGCCCGCACGCGGAAGGTGCGCGGCGGGCTCCACGGGCCCTGCAGGCCGTCCCGTCCGACCGCCGCGACACGCCATTCGAAAGTGCCCTCTCCCTTGAGGCCGAGGGTGGCTTCGGTCTTGGTGCGCGCGTTGACGTCGATGATGTTGTCGACGAACAGCCGGTTGCGGGAGACCTGGAGCGCGTAGCGCGCAGCGGCGTCCACCGGTTCCCATGACAGCACCAGTGTCTTCACGGCGGCGAGCGAGAGCTCGACGTTGTCCGGTGGCCGGTCCGCCTGCGGCGCACCGGGGAGACGGCGGGCTTCCGAGAGCAGGTCGCCGGTCTGCACCACCTGCTCGAGCTCGCCGACCGTGCGCTTCAGTCCGGCGTTCGAGGCGACTTCGAGGGCGCCGCGGAACGCCGAGAAGCGCCCGGTCGACGACGCCTTGTCGTAGGAGACCACGACGTCCGACTCGCGCCCGACCAGGGCCTCGGCGCGCGGCGTCGTGACGCGACCGCCGCGCTGCGCCGTGTTGAGATTCACCCAGCCGTACTCCATCGCGATCGTCTGTTCGGCGGGCGCGCCGGCGGAGCCCGGCTGGCGGGTGACGAGAAAGAGCGTGTTCGGGCGCACGTTGTAGAGGGTGCCGTCGAGGAAGACGATCTCCGCCGAGCCGTTGGCAGAAGTCTTGACGTAGTCGCCCGACTGCAGGACGACACGCGAACGAGCCTCCTCCCATTCGCCGCGCTCGCCCCGTCGAACCTCGACGCTGCCCTGCACGGCGATGAACTGCGCTTCGCCGGTCGACTCGCGGGCCGCCGCGGAATCGAGCACGGCCAGGAGGAGCGCCCGGCTGCGGCGTCCTTCACCCAACGCGGTCGCGAACTCTCCGGCCTCGAAGGCCGCCGCGGCGGTGGCGCGGCCGCGCCGCGCCGACTCGAGCTCTTCGACGAACGAACCGGCCGGCTGCTCGATGTCGGCGCGCGCCAGCAGGCCCTCGACCTCGTTCAAGACCGCCGCGGCCTCCTCCTGCAGCGCCTTCTCGGCCCATTGCCGGTACAGGCTGTAGCCGACGAGCGCCAGCGCCGCGAAAGAAGCCACGATCACGGCGCCGCGCACCGTGTCCACCGACACGGTGTACCAGCCCCGGGTGCTTCTGTTCGCTCGGTTGGACGGCACCTGGCGCTCCTCTGTCGCTCCCCCGCGATCGCCCTCGCGACCACACTTCGACGCCGTAGCGAATGGCGAAGGGGCTGATTCTACTTGAAGTTACGGCCCGGGGCGCGGACTTCCGACAGGCCGTGCCGGCCTCCCCCCTGGGGTTCCGGTTGCCGGCTCCTCGCGTCGCTTGGTATCTTTGAGCGTTCTTCCCCGGGCGCTCGCCGTCCGCGCTTCTGGAGTCTTCCATGCTCAAGGTCTTGCGCGACAACCTGAAGTACCTCTCCTGGATCCTCTGGGTCGTGATCCTCATATTCATCGCTTTCGTCTTCGTCGACTTCGGCGGCGGCCTCTCCCAGGGGTCCGGCGCGCGTGCTTCGGCGGCGACCGTGGGGACGGACAAGATCTCCTACGCCGACTTCGAGCGCCAGTACCGGCAGCTCGAAGGGCAGTACCGCCAGGCGTTCGGCGAGAACTTCACACCGGAGATCGCGCAGCAGCTGCGCCTGCCGCTGCAGGCGCTCGACCGGCTGGTCGACCAGCGCCTGCTGCTGAACGAGGCGGCGGATCGCGGCCTCGTCGCCTCGGACAAGGAGGTCCAGGAGGCGATCTTCGAGATTCCCGGCATGAAGGACGCGTCCGGTGCCTTCGTCGGCGAGGAGACTTACAAGCGCTTCGTGCGCTCCAACGGCTACACGGTGCGCGACTTCGAAGAGGCGATGCGGCGCCAGATCGTGCTCACCAAGCTGAACGCGATCTTCTCGTCCAGCCTCGTGGTCACCGACACCGACGTCGAGCGCGCCTACCGCGAGCAGGCCGAGCGCGCCTCGGTGCGTTACCTCGTACTGCCCCCCACCGGATTCCAGTCCGACGCGACGCTCTCCCCGGCCGAGGTGGCGAGCTACTTCGAGCGCCACTCCGAGGAGTTCCGCCTGCCGCCGCAGCGCGTGGTGAACTACCTGCTGGTCGACACGGTGCGTACGCGCGCCAAGATGACCTTCGAGAAGGCCGAGCTCGAGGCCTACTACAACTCGCATCTCGACGACTGGAAGCAGGAAGAGCAGGTTCGCGCCCGCCACATCCTGCTCAAGGTCGACGACTCCCGGACGGCCGACGTGGCCGACGCCGCGCTCGTCACTCTGCGAAAGCGCGTCGAGGCCGGCGAGGACTTCGCGAAGCTCGCCTCCGAGCTCTCCGACGATCCGGGTTCGAAGACCCGCGGCGGCGATCTCGGCTTCTTCGGCCGCGGACGCATGATCAAGGAGTTCGAGGAGGCGGCGTTCGGCGCCGCTCCCGGGAGCCTCGTCGGACCGATCCGCACCAGCTTCGGTTCGCATCTGATCCAGGTGCTCGAGAAGCGCCCCGCCGGCGTGCAGCCGTTCGCCGAGGCCGAGGCGCAGGTGCGCTCGCGGCTCGCCGCCGAGCGCGCCGAGACGCAGGCGGAGGCCAAGGCCGCGGAGCTCGCCGCGAAGATCTCCTCGGAGACCCTCGACACCGAGGCCGAGCTCAAGGCGCTGGCCGACAACGACACCGTGATGTTCCTCACCACGCCGCCGTTCGGAGTCGACGAGGTCGTTCCGGGCATCGGTCGCGGCACGCCGTTCTCCACGGCCGCCTTCGCGCTCGAGGCCGGCAAGACCTCGACAGTGGTCAAGATCGCGCGCGGCTTCGCGATCCTTCAGCTGGTCTCCGAGAGCCCGGCGCGGCTGCCCGCCCTCGCCGAGGTCGAGGCCAAGGTCCGGCCCGCCGCCCTGCGCGCCAAGGCCGGAGAGCTCGCGCTCGCCCGGCTCACCCAGGCGCGCGGCGCCCTCGCTTCGGGCAAGAGCCTGGACGACGTCGCCAAGGAGCTTGCCGTCGAGGTGAAGGAGAGCGGCGAGTTCGGCCGTGACGGCAACATCCAGGGGCTCGGCGACTCGCGCGCACTGGTCTCCGCCGCGCTCGCCGGCAAGGCGGGAGACGTCGGCACGCCGATCCTCACCGAGCAGGGCGCGGTGCTCTACCAGGTCACCGCGCGCAAGGGCTTCGACGCGACCGCCTTCGCCGCCGAGCGTGACCAGACGCGCCAGGCGCTCGAGGGCAACGAGGTCAATCGCCTGCTGGGCTCGATCATCGAGCAGAGGAAGCGCGAGGCGAAGGTGCAGTACGACAAGCCGCTGCTCGAGCAGTTCGGCATGTTGGAGGACGAGCCGAAGGGCAGCTGAGGCGGATCGAAGCGCGTCGTCCCTGAAAGGGCGGAGAGGGGAGGTTAGACTCCCCGCATGCGCTTCGAGACGCTCGCCGTGCACGCCGGAGGAGAGGCCGACCGGGAGACCGGCGCGGTCGCTCCTCCGATCCACCTCTCCACCACCTTCCTCCACGGGCCCGCGTCGGAGGCGCTCCACGGCCGGCTCTACCAGCGCGAGGGAAATCCGACCCAGGACCGCCTCGAAGCGGCTTTAGCCGCGCTCGACGGCGGCGGCCCTTCCAGCCGCGCGCTCGCCTTCGCCTCCGGCATGGCGGCGGCCTCGACGCTCCTTCAGTCGCTGCCAGCGGGGGCGTGCGTCCTGTTCCATCAGGACATCTACTCGGGCGTCCGCCAGCTGGCGCTCGAGTTTCTGCCGCGATGGGGAATGGAGCCGCGGTTCGCCAACCTGGCCGACCCCGACGCCGTCGCTGCCGCTCTCGGAAGGTCGTCCGCGAAGCCCGCGCTGGTCTGGGCCGAGACGCCGACCAACCCCCAGCTCGAGATCCTCGACCTCGCCCGCCTCGCGGCTGCAGCCCATGCCGCGGGCGCGCGGCTCCTGGTCGACGGAACCTTCGCCACGCCGGCTCTGCAGCGCCCGCTTGCGCTCGGCGCCGACCTCGTGCTGCACTCGACGACCAAATATCTGGGCGGCCACAGCGACGTGCTCGGCGGAGCGCTGATCTTCGCCGGTGCGGGAGATGGCGAGCTTCTCGAGCGGGTCGCGAAGGCCCGCCGCCGGCTCGGGGGAACGGCGAGCCCGTTCAACTCGTGGCTCGTCCTGCGCGGACTGAGATCCCTCTCCTGTCGAATGGAACGCCACTCGGCCAACGCTTTGTGGCTCGCAGAGAGGCTCCTCGGCCACCCGGCACTCTTGAAGGTCCACTATCCAGGTCTTCCCACCCACTTTGGGCACGAAGTCGCCTCCCGCCAGATGACCGCCTACGGCGGCATGCTGGCCCTGCGGGTCGCCGGCGGCCGGGCGGCCGCGGTGGCGGTGGCCTCCCGCCTCGAGCTCTTCACCAACGCGACCAGCCTGGGCGGCCCGGAGAGCCTCGTCGAGCACCGCGCCTCGAGCGACGGCCCGGGATCGACGACGCCGGACGATCTCCTGCGCCTGTCGATCGGTCTCGAGCATCCGGACGACCTCCTCGCCGACCTCCTGCAGGCCCTCGCAGGATCGGCGGCCGGGGCGCCCGGTTGATGGCGCCCGGACGCACGGCCCCGGATAGGATCCGCGGATGATCGGCTGGCTCTCCGGAAAGGTCGTGCATGCGGTGCCGGACCGCCTGATCCTCGATGTCGGAGGGGTCGGCTACCAGGTCGCGATCCCGCTTTCGACCTACTACGAGATCCAGAAGGCCGACGCCGGCGCGACGCTCCGGCTGTTCATCCACACCCACGTCCGCGAGGACGCCCTCGCCCTCTACGGCTTCTGGAGCGAGCGCGAACGCGAGCTCTTCGAGCGCCTGATCGCGGTCTCCGGCATCGGCCCGCGCCTCGCGCAGGTGGTGCTTTCGGGGATGGCGCCCGACGAGCTCATCGCCGCGCTCGCGGCGGGCGATGTGGCGAAACTGGTGCGCATCCCGGGGGTCGGCAAGAAGACCGCCGAGCGCATGGTCGTGGAGCTCCGCGACAAGCTCCAGGCGCTGGCCGCCGAGCTCCCCGCGGCGCGCGCCGCGGCGGCAACGGGTGGCAGCGACAACGACCTGGTCGCCGCCCTGGTCAACCTCGGCTACAAGCCGTCGCTCGCCGAAGGCGCCGTCGGGGCGGCGCGGAAGGACGCCCCCGAAGCCGCCTTCCACGAGCTCCTGCGCCTGGCGCTCCGCCGACTGTCGCGGGTGTAGCCGCGTCTGCGGGGTCGCGGCCCGGCGAGCGTGCAACTCCGGCAGCGATCTCGCCGTAGGTTCCTCGGGAGACAGTCGCTTGGCGAAAGGTGAAACCCGCATGCGGTGGAGGAGATCTCGTCGTCTCGTGGCGGCCCTCGGGCTGCTCGTCTGGGGTGTCCCGCAGGCGCGGGCGGCGGCGATCACGAGCCCGACGATCGAGCGGCTGCGCCGCCAGATCGCGGCGGGAGACACCGCGGCCGAGGCCGAGTTCGTGCGCACCTTGCGCACGCCCCTCGTCGAGGCGGCGGAGTCCGGCGATCGCCGCCTGGTGACGTTCGTGTGGAGCGCCGATCCGCAGGGGCCGAAAACGGAGCGCGTGCACCTACAGGGGGGTCGACCCGCGGCCGATTTCGACAAGCCGATGCGGCCGCTCGCCGGCACGAGTCTCTGGTATCTCTCCGAGCTCCTGCCGAGCGATGCGCGTTTCCAGTACTGGATCACGGTGAATCCCCCGACCGAGCGCTCCGACCGGATCGAGGACATGTTCGACGGACCCGCACCGCAGCGCGATCCGCTGAACCCGCTGGAGCTCTATGGTGAGTCGTATGTCGTCCTGCCCGACGCGGTGCCCTTTCCCTACCCCGAGAATCTCGCCGCCCCGAAAGGAAGCGTTGTCGAGAGGTCTATCCACAGCCCGACGCTCGGCGCCACGATCGAGCTATCGGTCTATCTTCCTGCGCTATCTTCTGCCGCCGTCGAAAAGCCCTGGCTGGCGATCGTCTTCGACGGCGGCTTCCTCGACATGCAGCGCGTGCTCGACGATCGGATCGCGACAGGGAGGCTGCCTGCCATGGTCGTCGTCGGGGTGCACAACCGCGAGGGGATGCGGCCCAAGGACCTCGGCTACTCGGCGCCGTTCGCGCGTTTCGTCGCCAAAGAGCTCCTGCCGTGGGCGCAGGCGCAGCTCGGCGTGAGCCGCGAGCGCGACCAGACGATTCTCGGCGGGGTGAGCCGCGGTGCCGGCATGGTCGCCTTCACCGGCCTCGAGTATCCGGAGGCGTTTTCCCGCCTCCTCTGCCTCGCGACCGCCATCGAGAACGAGCCCGGCGACTTCCCGCCAACCCGCTTCTGGCTGCGCGGCGACGACGGCTGGATCGTCGAGCGCTACGTCCAGGCGGAAAAGAAGCCGCTGCGTTTCTTTCTCGGCGCGGCGCGCTTCGACACCAGCCTGTGGACCGACCGGCTGGTCAACAACCGTCGGTTCCGCGACACGCTGCGCGCCAAGGGCTACCCGGTCGACTACCTCGAGTCCGCCGCCGGCCACGACCAGCTCTTCTTCCAGCTCGGCTTCGTCGAGGGACTCCAGGCTCTGACGAGACCTTAGCCCCGCTCAGCGCTGCGCGGGGGCGCCGAAGACGCCGGGCACGCCGGCTGGTGAGGTGCCAGCCGATCTACGCCAGCTCGACGCCCTCGAGCGCTTCGGCAAGCCCGTCATGCTGCGCACCGACAACGGGCCGATCTTCACCTCGCGCCTGTTTCTGCTGTTGAGGTGCTGCTGTTGAGGTGCTGTTGAGGTGGAGGTGCCAGCCGCTTTCCATTGGCGGGTTTTCTTCTCGCACCTGCGAGATATCCGGAGGTTTTTCCGTCTTTCACCTGTATGGCAAGAAGACTGCGCTACGTACCCCCCGGAGGGGCGCTGTTCGAGATCACCTGCCGGACGGTCCAGGGTCGCTTGCTCCTGCGCCCTTCGGCGGGCATGAACGACGTCATCCGGGGCGTCCTGGCCCGCGCCGCGCGCCGGGCAGGCCTTGCGGTTCACGCGCCCGTTTTCCTGTCCAACCACTACCACCTCCTCGTCTCCGTCAGCGACGCCCAGCAGCTCGCCGCGTTCACGAACTACCTCAACTCGAATCTCGCCCGCGAGGCCGGCCGCCTCGTGCGCTGGCGCGAGAAGTTCTGGGGCCGGCGCTTCCAGGCGGTCATCGTCTCCGAGGAGGAAGAGGCCCAGGTGGGCCGGTTGGCGTACGTGCTGGCGCAAGGCGTCAAGGAAGGGCTCGTCGCCTCGCCCTTCGACTGGCCCGGGGTCCATTGTGCCCAAGCCCTGACCGAAGGGACCGCCATCTCCGGCCGCTGGCACGACCGGACCCTCGAATCCAGGGCCCGTCGCAAGGGGCTTGCGCTCGATCCGCAGTCATTCCTCGAACAGGAAACTCTCCACCTCACGCCCCTGCCTTGCTGGAAATCTCTCACGCCGGAGAGTATCGAGCTCGCGTCAAGCAAATGATCGAGGCCATCGAGGCTGACGCCCGACTCCAGCAGGAGGAAACCGGGGAGTCGCCGCTCGGAGCCGACGCCGTCTGCCGGCAGGATCCTCATCACGAGCCGAACCGGATCAAGAAGGGTCCAGCACCGCTGGTGCATGCCGTGGCTCCAGCGGTGCGTCGCAGCCTCCGCAAGGCCTACTTCGCCTTCCGCGAAGCCTATCGATACGCCGCGAACCGGCTTCGGGCGGGCGCGACGGATTTCGAGTTCCCCGTCGGCGCCTTCCCTCCGCGGCTGCCGATTCGGCTGGCCGCCCGAACCGGCTAGCGACCTCGAAAGCTCGAACACAACACGAAGACTCTTGGCGGACAGAGCAGTCTCTAGCTGGGAGCTCGCGCATCGGAGGCGATGCCGCGCTCGACTCGAGAGGCCAAGCAGCGCCACAGCGCTGAGCAACCCCTCCGACAGGCGCTACGACCTACTTGACCGTATCCGAGTCAGCGAGAAACGCCGAAAAGGACACTGCTCACGCGAGGGAGATGCCATTCCCTCGGACTCGAGTCGAAAGCTCTTGGAATTCGGGTGGCACCTCTTCGGCGCACACCACGTCCGCTGGTGTTGTGTGCGAGAAGACGAGATCCCCTTTGGGCACTCGCTGTCCAGAAGCAGTGAAGTGCGGCAACCGCTTCGCCATTCCTTCCCTAAAGTCCCGGCAAACGCGCTCTCGAAGATCTTTGCGCATAGAACTGGACGGTGGTGAGGTGCCAGCCGTTTCTTCCTTCAAATCGCTGAACTACATTTGCTTACAACCAGGCGACGGAATGGTCGCCAACAACCCATCTTCCTCGCTGCGGAGCGCCGAGAAAGCGGCTGGCACCTCGTCAGGACCTGACCCCATTTCGATAGGGGCAGCGAGCGCAGATTTCGAGCAAGCCATCGAGCGCCTCATTCCACTCGATCAGCTGACCAACACTCTGGCGGGTGTCGGGATAGGTCCTCTCCTGCACCTCCGTGCAGTGCGTCTCGCATATCCCGTCCTTGAGGATCAGACATTGCCACTCAAAGTCGCTACCTGTCGCGATCCCGAGACTCGAACAAAGAGTGCAATGGCCGCGTTCTCCAGCTGGAATCGCCGCCCGTCCGACTTCCTTCGTCACGACTTCTTCGTGCATTTCACACGCAGAGCCTGGAAACTCGGCTAGCAACTCTTCCAGCAGACGCGACACCTAGCGAAGCTCCTCCCAGTTGGAAGCGATCTCCGCCGCGAGCTCAGAGACACTTGTAGAAGTTGAGCGCCTCGCTTCAACGAATAGATCCTCCACATCCTCCGGAAAGACAGATCCATCCTGCAACGCACTGCGCAGGATATCGAGCAGCAGGAGCTGAAGTTGCCCATTGCTTGCGGAGAACACCGAGAGTAGGCGTGGAGCAGCGGACCTATTCAAGATATCGCCCATGAGGCGCATAAGGACCTCTCTATCCTCGCTACCAGGCGCTTTCTCAAACAGGTCAATACAATGACTAATCGCGACATCTGTTCGAATGAGACGAAGAACGCAATTTGCCAATAGTGCGCCTTTACGTTCGCTGGCCGCGAGCTCCACCGCGGCGCGGAGTTCATCCTCCCCCAAGAGGATCTCCAGCGCCCTTCTCACTTCGGAGAGAGTCACCGACTCGCCTTCGATGTGGACTGTTCCTAGTCGAACAGCCAGCTCGGACCAATCCACCGATCTACTTGGCTCTGGAGTAGTCATCCTCACTCCCTGACATCAATGAAATTGGAGATTGTGGCCGACTATTTCCGGTTAGGAACCGACCGACTCATCTCATCTGGCACCTCTTCAGGCGTCATTCGATGCGGGAGATCGGTTGGCACCTACTCAGTCTGGCCTTCAAAGCTAGTCCCGCCGTGAGCCGAAAATGCTTTCATCGAGGCGGCGTCCAATGCCCGCGAGGTCCGGCTCGCTCGCTTCGGACCACCCTTTCAAGAAAGCCTTCATTCCTGGGGTACGGAGGGACCCGGCCACTTCCGGATCAAGCTCAGTACCCTTGTTAAGGCCGACCAAGATATCGCGCGCCTCGACGTTGCTCAGCGAAACGCTGCCTTCGTTCAGAAGTCGACCAAATGCAGGAGCAGCCGCGGCGAGTCGCGCCTTTCCAATCAAGAACAAGAGACCGGAGCGCCTTGTAGCGAGGAACAGATCTACCAGACCAAGCAGCAGTTCGGCTTCCTCCTCCTCCATGAGCGGAGGAGCGTCCGCCACTTCCGGTGCGAGCAATCGATAGTGCTCAGTCTCCTTGGCCGGAATGGCCGGCCCAAAAACGCGCATCTCAAGGAGAACGAGAGAATCGAAGAGAGACTGATTCTGCACGTCCAAGTCCTGCGACAAGAAGCCCTCAAGGATGCGCCGAATTCTCTCGCTCATTTTCCAGGCCCCTATCTCTTCAGGTTGTCCCCGGCAAGGTTCTCGAGATCCAGGCGATACCGCCGGCTATCGAGAGGAAACTCGACCGTCTCTATGTTCCCGATCCTGCCATGAGTCCCCCCCGCCGCTACCCATCGATGAAGGCGCTGACTCATCTCGACGATCGCAGAGTGGAGCTCGGGGCGGATGCGATCCGGAAGCCACTTCGCCTCGCCTCCCGTCGCTCTTGCGAAGAGAATTATCATGTTGTCTCGAACCTGCCGGGAGCTAATCCCAATCCCGGGAGGCCCAACGATTGGTTCAGCGAGTGTGTGCAGGCTCCCTTCCTGGACTTGAATCCGCATCACACTTCCACGACAGATCTTGCTCGGACTCGCAAAGGACACTTGAGACGGCCCATTGCTTTCCGGAAACGACAAGAACAGGGCCCGGATCGAATCCGCGGTTGCCACCAGCGCGCAAGCGGCGACGGCCGCCACGGGAATGGCCACTGCAGCTGAGCGGACTCGCATCTCACTCGAAACTGTAATCGAGACGAGTGCCTCAGATGCAGATGCGAACAAACCCTCCGGATCGCGGCGCAGCGTAGGGTCTGCGTCTGAATAGTTGTACGCATTCCGCTGGGTCTGGTCAGAAGTGGTGAAGAGCGGGTCACGCGATACGAACCTCCCACTATCCTGCGCCATCCACCGCGCTCTCAGATAGTAAAGTCCAGCGGTATCCTCGAGTTGCTCACCGGCGAACAACGCAAGGGGCCGGTACATGCCCTCGCGCAGAACCATCCCTCCGAAGGCCTCGAACGCATAGCGGTCAGTAACGCTACTCGCAGCATCAGTAAGTGCGCGGCTGGTTCCAATACCTTCGGCGTGGAAGTACCTCGCAATGAAGTTCGCGGCGTTCGCACCCTCGGGCCTCAACGTAGCGAGCAGATCATCGCCACGGGCGTGGTAATCGGCGAGGGCGTTGACTTCATCCGATTCGGCAACGACCTGACTGAGGACGAGAGCGCCTCTGGCGCTGGTCTGGTGCCAGGGATCGACCAAGTAGTCGACCGTCGCCGGCGATCCAACTGACGGCATCGTTCTCGTGCGGACCCGGGTGCCGTCGGCGTCGTAGGAGTGCTCGACGACGGTCCCGTCCACCAACTCCACGCTGACCAGCCGATTCTCGATATCCCACACGTACGTCGCGCCGTCCGCCCCGCTCTTCGCGGTCTGATTGCCGTTGGCATCCCACCCGAACGTGACCGGCCCTGCGATCCCGTTCTCGGTGAGCAGGCGGTCGCGTTCGTCGTAGGTGTAGATCACCGGCTGCGGGGTGCCGTTCTCGGTCTGGCGGAGCTGTTCGAGGCGGTTGCCGACAGCGTCGTACGCGAACTGATTCCGCCACGCCGTCGGCGCGTCCGGCGCGGTGCCCTGCTTCACGTGCTCGTCGGTCAGGCGGTAGAGGCTGTCGTAGGCGTAGTTTCTCGTCACGCCGTCGTGCTCGACGATCTTCGTGCGGTTGCCGGTGGGCATTAGCGTGTAGGCGAAGCTCACCAGCGTCGTGCCGGCGTTGTTGACCGTCGAGATGTTCAGCAGCTGGTTCTTCGCGTTGTAGGCGTAGGTCGTCGCGACGCCGTTGGGGAAGAGCAGGCTCTCGCGGTTGCCGTTGGCATCGTAGTTGTGATCGTAGACGCCGCCGATCGGGTCGGTGACGGTGTCGAGGCGGTTGAGGTCGTCGCAGGTGTAGCTGGTCGTCAGGGTCTGGCCGGCGACGTTGGCGGTCAGGGCGGTGCGGTTGCCGACTGCGTCGTAGGCGTACTCGAGACTCCTGCCGTCGGGATAGGTCAGGCTGGTCACGCGGTCGCGGGTATCGTAGCCGTAGGTGGTCGTTCCACGCGCGTCGGTTGCGGTCAGGCGCCTTCCGGTCGGGGTGTAGGTGAAGCTCACTTGGACGTTGCCGGGATAGGTGCGGCGCAGCAGGCGGCTCTGGAGGTCGTAGTCGTAGAGCGTCGTGCGGCCCAGGAAGTCGGTTCTCGAAGACCTGTTCCCCACCGCGTCGTAGGTGAAGCGCTCGCTGGCGCCGTCGGGGAGGATGCGCTTCGTCTGTCTGCCCACGCTGTCGAACTCGAATCTCGTGACGTGGCCGTTGGCGTCGATCTGCGAGATGCGGTTGCCGGCTTCGTCGTAGGCGTAGGTGGTGATCTGGTTCAGCGCATCGGTGACCGTCGTCAGCCTTCCCAGGGCGTCGTAGCCGAATTGGGTGACCCTTCCGGATTCATCCGTTTCCGAGGTTCTTCTGCCCAGCGCGTCATAGCCCGTTGTCCGGAAGGTGGCGTCCGGAGCGATCGTCCGGGTCAGGCGGTTGCCGGCGTCGTAGACGAAAGCTGTCGTGTTACCGCGCGGATCCGTGAGCGCCACCTGGTTGCCGGCTGCGTCGTAGGCGGTCAGGGTGACCTGATTCAGGGCGTCGGTGATCGTCGTCCGGCGGCCGCTGTCGTCATAGCCGAAGGTCGTGGCGTGGCCGCGGGCGTCGATCGACTGATCGAGCCTTCCGACTTCGTCGTAGACCTGCTCGCTGATGGGCACGGTCGGGCTGTCGGAGAGAAATGTCTTTCGAAGTCGTCCCGCCGGGTCGTACTCGTACGTCGTCGTGCGGTTCGCACGGTCGGTCGAGCTGATTCTGCGATTCTCGGCGTCGTAGCCGGTGAGGTCGAAGGTGCCGTCGGGGTGGTCGGTCCGCGTCTGTCGGCCGAGCTCGTCGTAGGTGAATTCCGTTCTTCTTCCGAGAGCGTCGACGGTCGCCTTCACATTTCCGAGGGCGTCGTACTCCGTCCGCGTGATGCTGCCGTCCGGCGCCGTCGTCGTGATCGGGCGGTTCGCGCTGTCGTAGGTGAAGCGGGTGATCTCCGTCGCCGTGGTGCCGTCGCCGAGCGTTCTCGTGCGCGTCTCGGTCAGGCGGTCGCCGTTGCTGTTGTAGGTCGAGGTCGTCACCTGGGCGAGGGCGTTCGTCTCGCGGGTCATCCGGCCGCGGCTGTCGTACTGGTAGCTCGACAGGTTGCCGAGAGCGTCGAGCTCGGTCAGGAGCTCGCCTTTGCTGTTGTAGGTGAAGTTCGTCACCGCGCCGGTGGCGTCGGTGGTGCGGGTCAGGTTCGACTTGGCGTCGTAGAGGTTGGTGGTCACCCCGCCGCGCGGGTCGGTGGTCGTCAGGGCGTTGCCCTTGGCGTCGTAGGTGAAGCGGGTGACATTCCCGAGCGGATCGGTCGTCGAAGTGAGGTTGCGCTGGGCGTCGTAGACGTAGATCGTGGTGTTGCCGAGCTCGTCGGTTTCGGTGAGGAGCTGGTCGTTGCTGTCGAAGGTCCGGGTCGTTTCGACGCCCGACTCGTCCACCTCGTGCGTGACGTTGCCGCGGGCGTCGTAGTCGAGCTGGCGGGAGGCGCCGAGCCGATTGGTGACGATCTCGCGGTTCGCGGCGAGCTGATGGTCGTAGAGGATCTCGTGGCCGAAGGCGTCCACGTGCTTCGTCAGGCGGCCGTCCGGGCCGTACTCGTTGCGGATCGGGGTTCTTCCGAGGGGATCGTGGATCTCCTCGAGGTAGTGCTCTCCCGTGTAGGTGTAGGTGGTTTCGGCCTCCGTGCGGTCGGTGAAGCTCGTCAGGTCGCCCGCGACGTCGTAGGCGTAGACGAGGTCGGCGCCTTCGGGGTCGACGATCCGAGTGATGCGATTCTGCCCGTCGCGCTCGAAAGTGATGCTGCTACCGCTCGTGTGGCTGATGCCGCCGGCGGTGAGAGTCGCGGCGTTGCCGTTCGGATCGGCGATCTTCGTCACGCCGGTCGTGCGGTTCAACTCGAACGCCCTTCCGTCGCGGGTCGTGAGCCGCACCTGCGGCGGGTCGTAGAGGCCGCCTTCGGTCGAGAGCAGCTGGCTGCTGCCGGTCGCCCAGAAGATGTTGGTGCCGCCCATCGTCTGCAGCGTCGCGCCCGGCACCGGGCCGTCCACGAAGGCGAAGGCGGCGACGCCGTAGCAGCCGCCGACCCCCGGCGCGAGCTGCGTCAGCACCGGCCGGAAGCGGTAGACCTCGCGGTCGGAGAGCTTCACCGTCGAGATGTGCGACTTGCGCTCCTGCGCGGTGTCGCACGGCAGGAAGCCCTGCGCGATGTTCCAGCCGTCGCCGGTCGGGCGGTTGGTGCGGTACGAGCCGGCCTTCACCTCGAGCTCCCAGCCCTGGCCGAAGTCGCCCTTGCGGTGCACCCGCCGGCTGTCGTAGCCGCGGATCACCTGGATCGGGAGACCCGAGAGCGGCACCTCAAGATCCACGAAGGCGAGCGCGAAGTGGCCGATCTTCCGCTGGCCTTCGATGTTGAGGGCGATGATCTCTTCGACGTAGTTGAGCGCGGTGTCTACCGCGCGGAGCCTCACCTCGTAGAGCCCGTTCTCGAGCAGCGTCGGGTCGAGCGTGCCGAGCGTCTGCGCCTCGACCGGCGTCGTGCCGGTGCCGAGCGCGATCCAGTCGGAATCGCCCACCGCGCGGACGGCGAGCGTCCAGCTCTGGAGCTCCGGCGAGCGCACCGTGCCGACGATCGCTGTCGGGCCGGTGACCTCGGCGAGGTCGGCGGGCGAGAGGATCGCGACGTCCGGGAGCTCTTCCTCGTTCGAGATCGTGAGCGTCGTCGCCTCGGTGACGTAGATCCAGTAGCCGCGCCCGGGGCGGAGCTCGGTCATGTCGTTCGCCCAGGCCGGCACCGCGACGTCGTAGACCTCCCACGGATCGGCGCTGTCGGTCGGGTCGAAGCCGAAGAGGCGGATGTACTTGCCGGCGATCGAAGCCAGCGCTGTCGCCACCGGCCGCGCCGAGCCGGCGGGATAGCCGATGAGGTTCCAGCCGAGGCAGAGCGGAATCGACGTCGTCGTCGGCTCCGGGCCGCCCTCGGGCAAGGTCGCGCTCCCCTGCCCTTCCAGCCAGAAGCCTTTCGCCGGCGTGATCGCCGTCAAGTCCGAAGTCCCCGGGCTCGCCGGATCCCAGACCTTCCACGGATCGGCGGTGTCGCAGGCGTCGAAGGCGAAGACCCGCCGCACCGCGCTCTGGATCGGCAGGAAGACCGCCCCGGGAGACGGATCGTTGGGCTGCCAACTGATCGACAGCAGATTGAACGCCGGCACCACCGGCACGGCGGCCATCGGCTGCACGGACCCCGCCCCCGCGCCGGAGCGCGGAGCACCTAAAGCTATCGGCGCCATCGGCGATGCGGAGGCGGCGCCGGGAGATGCGGCGCCAGCTGAAGGAGGAGTTCCCGCTGAAGGGAGCGAAGTCGGATTCGCGTCCGGCGGCGTCGGCGGCGGCGGGATCGCGCCCGGGGGCAGATCGGTCAAGGGCGCCTGGCCGGCGCCCGTTGCGCCTTCGGCGCGGGGGGCGGCGGACGGAGCGCCAGTGGCTCCCAGCAGGGTCGCACGGGCGGTCGATGCGGTGGACTCGGAGGAGTCGGCAGAGAAAAAGCTGCTGGTAAAGGAAGTACCCCGGTTCAGGGACTCGAGAGCGACGCGGACGGCCCGCTCCTGCAGGTCTTTTCCTTTACCGAAGATTTTCGCTGGCAGGACAACACCGTCGATCTTCGCGGAGACGCCGAGCCACGCCCCCCGCGCGGCTTGCCGCGCAAACTGCTGTGTCAACTCGAGGCTGGTCGTCCGCTTCGCCAGCGAGATATGCGACCCCAGCTTCGGGGCCGCCTCGGTGACTCGCAGGCCGAGATCCTCGGGGGCGACCACACCCATCCCCATCACCGGACCGGTGGGCAGGAGGGCGAGGGTGAGGAGGAGGCGGGCCGTCGTCTGGCGCAGCGCTAGAAAGTGGAAGGGCCCGCTCATCGCGGTTCCCTCGAGCTACAAGCGGTCCAGCGCAAGATGACGACTCCGACGTTCATCAACTAGAAGAAGAGCATAGCGAACGAGAATCTCGCCCCCAGGGGAAGTGTGCCAGCTCATTCAAAGGAGCCGGCACAGTCCTGATTGGAGGTGATTCAGCGAAGCAAACCTTCTGATTCCCGTCCTCGAGTCCCGTTCCACGCGGCTATCGAGCTCGCTTTCAGCACGCCCGCCGACCCTCCTAGTCCGCCGAACGTGCGGACGGGACACCGCCGTGCCATGGGGACCGGGAGGGGCACTTTCGCGAGTGTCCGCAGGAGAGGCGTGCCGGCTCGATCGGAAGAGCGAATTTCAATCGTAATCGGAGGTGATTCAACGAAGAGAGCCGCGCGATTCTGGCCCTCGAGTCCCGTTCCACGCGGGCGTCGAGCTCGATTTCCCCACGTCCGCCGACCCTTCTGGTCCGCCGGACGTGCGGACGGGACACCTTGCGATGGCGAGCCTTGTTGGTCACCCAGTCGCCTTTCCTCCTACGTACGGGACGCGCCTTTCGATGCGGGAAAGTAGCACCAGAGAAAGGAGGCTTGCGAGTAGTGGAGGGCCAAGAAATGACAGCGCCACTCGAGCTGTGTACCTCAAGGGGAGAACGTATTCCGGAGGCTGGCGGTAGTAGTAGATGGACACAGCCAGATCCCCAACCCACGAAGCCGACAATGGAAACAGCCCGAACAGCACTTCGAACGCAAGCGGCAAGGCGACCGCGCCTGCAACAAGCACCGCCAGCTTTTGCTTCGAGCAGAAAGCCCACGCCAAGCCAAACAACAGCGCCTCGGGAGACCTGACGACAGCGAAATCAAGTGCAGCGCTGGCCGCATGACCGGCGGTGGGGTCCAATTCTGCGCCCAGGAGTGGCCCGTCATCAAAGACATCATCGCCACTAAGTACCGGTAGTCCGGTGACGAGGTAGACCAAGGCGGAGAAAACAGCTCCCAGCAGTATGAAGCTGAACGTCGCCAGCACCCACTTTGACAGGAACCTCATCGTCAGCCTCCGTGCCGCGTTCGCAGACCTGACTTTGCACGCTGAATCTCACCTTCAGAGAGTGACGTGCCACCCACATCCCACTGGAACATTAGGGACCACGGGCTCGCTACGTGATGAAGACCTAAGACATGACCGATTTCGTGCGTAAGGGTGCGCTCGTTAGCTAGTCTGGTCATCAAAATCCAAGCGGGCTCACTTGGATCGGCGGTATTGGCTCCGCCTCTCGTACCGTGTCCACCACGGGAGCGAATGAATACAACTGGAATTGTGGCCAATGAACGGCGACTAAGGCCCACTTCTGGCCTCGCAAGCACGCTTTCAACCTCCGCATTAGATCTGAATGTGCTCTCAACGACTCGAACTGGCCCTCGAGTAGGAAGCGCAGTGATCAGCACTCCATGCTTCGCCCATGAGCTTCTGGCCACACTGATCTGGTACGTGATCTCCTCGTCGGCCCAGCCGGGGAAAGGGAGGCCGATCTGCTCTGGCGTTGTGCCATCCCAAGACATGTCTTGCACCTGAACCGGCGCAAGAGTCAGAGCGAGAACGCGACCTAGGATTCCCCCAACTGACCCGCCGAACGAGAGCGAGAGGGTCCCAAGCGTAGAAAGAGCCGCAAAGCTAAGACTCAGAGATATTTCGAAGTTCCCCGTCGGATCAACTGAATTGGTTGGCCTGCCCCCGACATAGGAATACCGGTGCAGACTCGATGGCGAAGAGATTGAATATGGATACTCGTCCTGACTTACGAATCCTCCAACTCTCGAATCCAGCCACCTCGCCCGATTGTCGTATAGGCCTGAAATTCGATCGAGCCGCTCGCCCGAAAACAGATAGCAGGTTTCATCGTCACCTTGATGCTCAACCAAGGTTCCGTAGGCCTCGAGTGAAAACTCGTCGGTGGCATTTCCTTGACCGTCCGTCAGCGCTCGGGTTGAGCCTAGTTCTTCCGAATGGAAATACCTTGGAGCCAGCTCTGTCGGGCTACCGACTGCAGTCCGGAGCGTAGCGACCAGGTCATAGCCGCGGACGTGATAGGCGACGAGCGTGTCGACCCCGCTGCTTTCACCGACCACTTGACTCAGGCTTCCAGAAGCATCGACCAGATACTCGAGTGTCGACGATGGACCCTCCGTCGGTGCAGCTCTCATGCGGACTCTGACGCCATCGACATCGTAGGTGTGCTCGACGAAGGTTCCATTCGCGAGCACGACTCTAGTCAACCGATTCTCGATATCCCAGACGTACGTCGCCCCATCGGTGCCGCTCTTCGCCGTCCGATTCCCGTTCGCATCCCAGCCGTAGGTGACGGGGCCAGCGATCCCGTTCTCGGTGAGCAGGCGGTCGCGTTCGTCGTAGGTGTAGATCACCGGTTGCGGGGTGCCGTTCTCGGTCTGGCGGAGCTGTTCGAGGCGGTTGCCGACGGGGTCGTAGGCGAACTGGTTTCGCCAGGCGGTCGGGGCGTCGGGGGCGGAGCCCTGCTTCACATGCTCATCGGTCAGGCGGTAGAGGTTGTCGTAGGCGTAGTTTCTGGTCACGCCGTCGTGCTCGACGATCCTCGTGCGGTTCCCGGTCGGTGCCAGCGTGTAGGCGAAGCTCACCAGGGTCGTGCCGGCGTTGTTGACCGTCGAGATGTTCAGCAGCTGGTTCTTTGCGTTGTAGCTGTAGGTCGTCGCGACGCCGTTGGGGAAGAGGAGGCTTTCGCGGTTGCCGTTGGCGTCGTAGTTGTGGTCGTAGACGCCGCCGATCGGGTCGGTCACCGTGTCGAGGCGGTTGAGGTCGTCGTAGGTGTAGCTGGTCGTGAGCGTTTGGCCGGCGACGTTGGCGGTCAGCTCCGTGCGGTTGCCTACGGCGTCGTAGCCGTATTCCAGCGAGCGGCCGTCGGGATAGGTCAGGCTGGTCACCCGGTCGCGGGTGTCGTAGCCGTAGGTCGTGACACCTCGGGCGTCCGTTGCCGTCAAGCGCCTTCCCGTCGGTGTGTAGGTGAAGCTCACCTGGACGTTGCCGGGGTAGGTGCGGCGTAGCAGGCGGCTCTGGAGGTCGTAGTCGTAGAGCGTCGTGCGCCCCAGGAAGTCGGTTCTCGAGGAGCGGTTGCCGGCCGCGTCGTAGGTGAAGCGCTCGGTGGCGCCGTCGGGGAGGATGCGCTTCGTCTGTCTGCCGACGCTGTCGAACTCGAACCGGGTGACGTGCCCGTTCGCGTCCGCCTGCGAGACGCGGTTTCCGGCCTCGTCGTAGGCGTAGGTGGTGACCTGGTTGAGGGCGTCCGTCACTGAGACGAGCCTTCCCAGGGCGTCGTAGCCGAATTGGGTGATCTTTCCCGACTCGTCGGTTTCCGAGATCCTTCTGCCCAACGCGTCGTAGCCGGTTGTTCGGAAGGTGGCGTCGGGCGCGATCGTCCGGGTCAGGCGGTTGCTCGAGTCGTAGACGAAGGCGGTCGTGTTGCCGCGCGGGTCGGTCAGTGCGACCTGGTTGCCGGCCGCGTCGTAGGCGGTCAGGGTGACCTGATTCAGGGCGTCGGTGATCGTCGTTCGGCGGCCGCTGTCGTCGTAGCCGAAGGTCGTCGCGTTGCCGCGGGCGTCGATCGATTGGTGCAGGCGGCCGGCGTCGTCGTAGATCTGCTCGAGGACCACCGGCGTGCCGTCGTTCGGGAGGAAGGTCTTCCGCAGCCTTCCCGCTGGGTCGTACTCGTACGTCGTCGTTCGATTGCCGCGGTCGGTCGAGCTGATTCTGCGGTTCTCGGCGTCGTAGCCGGTCAGGTCGAAGGTGCCGTCCGGGTGGTCGGTTCGTGTTTGTCTTCCGAGCTCGTCGTAGGAGAATTCCGTTCTTCTACCGAGAGCGTCGACGGTCGCCTTCACGTTGCCGAGGGCGTCGTACTCCGTTCTGGTGATGCTGCCGTCCGGCGCGGTCGTCGTGATCGGGCGATTGGCGCTGTCGTAGGTGAAGCGGGTGATCTCCGTCGCCGTGGTGCCGTCGCCGAGCGTTCTTGTTCGGGTTTCGGTCAGGCGGTCGCCGTTGCTGTTGTAGGTCGAGGTCGAGATCTGGCCGAGGGCGTTGGTTTCGCGCGTCATCCGGCCGCGGCTGTCGTACTGGTAGCTCGACAGGTTGCCGAGGGCGTCGAGCTCGGTCAGGAGCTCGCCTTTGGTGTTGTAGGTGAAGTTCGTGACTGCACCGGTGGCGTCGGTGGTGCGGGTGAGGTTCGACTTGGCGTCGTAGAGGTTCGTCGTCACGCCGCCACGCGGGTCGGTGGTCGTCAGGGCGTTGCCCTTGCCGTCGTAGGTGAAGCGCGTGATGTGGCCGAGCGCGTCGGTGGTCGAGGTGAGGTTGCGGTTCGCGTCGTAGACGTAGGTCGTGGTGTTGCCGAGCTCGTCGGTCTCGGTGAGAAGCTGATCGTTGCCGTCGAAGGTCCGGGTCGTCTCGACCCCCGACTCGTCCACTTCGTGGGTGACGTTGCCGCGCGCGTCGTAGTCGAGCTGGCGGGAGGCGCCCAGACGGTTGGTGACGATCTCGCGGTTGGCGGCGAGCTGGTGGTCGTAGAGGATCTCGTGGCCGAAAGCGTCCACGTGCTTCGTCAGGCGGCCGTCCGGGCCGTACTCGTTGCGGATCGGCGTCCTGCCCAGCGGATCGTGGATCTCCTCGAGATAGTGATTGCCCGAGTAGGTGTAGGTGGTTTCGGCTTCCGTTCGGTCGGTGAAGCTCGTCAGGTCGCCGGCAGCGTCGTAGGCGTAGACGAGGTCGGCGCCCTCGGGGTCCACGATGCGGGTGATGCGGTTCTGGCCGTCGCGCTCGAAGGTGATGCTGGCGCCGCTCGTGTGGCTGATGCCGCCGGCGCTGAAGGTCGCCGCGTTGCCGTTCGGGTCGGCGATCTTCGTCACGCCGGTGGTGCGGTTGACCTCGAACGCTCTTCCGTCACGGGTGGTCAGCCGCACCTGCGGCGGGTCGTAGAGGCCACCTTCGGTCGACAGGAGCTGGCTGCTGCCGGTCGCCCAGAAGATGTTGGTGCCGGCCATCGCCTGCAGCGTCGCGCCCGGCACCGGGCCGTCGACGTACGCGAAGCCGGCGATGCCGTAACAGCCGCCGACCCCCGGCGCGAGCTGCGTCAGCACCGGCCGGAAACGGTAGACCTCGCGGTCCGAGAGCTTCACCGTCGAGATGTGCGACTTTCTCTCCTGCGCGGTGTCGCACGGGAGGAAGCCCGCGGCGATGTTCCAGCCATCACCTGTGGGCCGATTCGTGCGGTACGAGCCGGCCTTCACCTCGAGCTCCCAGCCCTGCCCGAAGTCGCCTTTGCGGTGCCCTCGCCGGCTGTCGTAGCCGCGGATCACCTGGATCGGGATCCCCGAGAGCGGCACTTCGAGATCGACGAAGGCGAGCGCGAAGTGGCCGATCTTCCGCTGCCCTTCGACGTTGAGGGAGATCGTCTGTTCGACGAAGTTGAGCGCGGTGTCGATGGCGCGCAGGCGGACTTCGTAGAGGCCGTTCTCGAGCAGCGTCGGATCGAGCGTGCCGAGGGTCTGCGCCTCGAGCGGCGTCGTGCCCGTGCCGAGCTCGATCCAGTCGGAATCCCCCACCGCCCGGTAGGCGAGCGTCCAGCTCTGGAGCTCCGGCGAGCGCACCGTGCCGACGATCGGCGTCGGGCCGGTGACCTCGGCGAGGTCGGCGGGCGAGAGGATGGCGACGTCGGGGAGCTCCTCTTCGTTCGAGATCGTGAGCGTCGTCGCCTCGGTGATGTAGATCCAGTAGCCGCGCCCGGGACGGAGCTCCGTCATGTCGTTGGCCCAGACCGGCACCGCGACGTCGTAGACCTCCCACGGGTCGGCGCTGTCGGTCGGATCGAAGCCGAAGAGGCGGATGTACTGGCCGGCGATCGAAGCGAGCGCCGTCGCCACCGGCCGCGCCGAGCCGGCCGGATAGCCGATCAGGTTCCAGCCGAGGCAGAGCGGGATCGACGTCGTCGTCGGCTCCGGGCCGCCCTCGGGCAGCGTCGCGCTCCCCTGCCCTTCCAGCCAGAAGCCTTTCGCCGGCGTGATTGCCGTCAGGTCCGACGTCCCCGGGCTCGCCGGATCCCAGACCTTCCACGGGTCGGCGGTGTCGCAGGCGTCGAAGGCGAAGACCCGCCGCACCGCGCTCGCGATCGGCAGGAACACCGCGCCGGGGGAGGGGTCGTTCGGCTGCCAGCTGATCGACAGTAGGTTGAAGGCCGGTACCACCGGAACGGCGACCATCGGCTGCACGGACCCCGCCCCCGCGCCGGAGCGCGGAGCGCGAGGCGCAACCTGCGGAGCTGCTCCAGCGGGGAGCGAAGCGGGATTCGCGTCCGGCGGCGTCGGCGGCGGCGGGATCTCCCCCGGCGGCAGATCGGTCAGCGGCGCCGGGCCGGCGCCCGTTGCGCCTTCGGCGCGGGGGGCCGACTGCGGATCGCCCGTGACTGCGAGAAGCGCTGGTGACGCACCAGAGAAAAGGCTGCTGGTAAAGGAATGCGTTCGATTCAGCGCCTCGAGTGCGAAGCGAACGCGCCGCTCCTGCAGCTTCTTTCCTTTACCGAAGATTTTCGCTGGCAGGACAACGCCGTCGACCTTCTCGGAAATGCCGAACCACGCCCCCCGCGCGGCTTGCCGCGCCAAATCGAGACTCGTCGTCCGCCTCGCCAGCCGGATGTGCGCGCCCAGTTTCGGGGCGGCCTCGGTGACTCGCAGGCCGAGGTCCTCGGGGGCCACCGCCCCCATCCCCATGACCGGACCGGTGGGCAGGAAGGCGAGGGTGAGGAGGAGGCGGGCGGGCGTCTGCTGCAGCTTCCTGAATCGTGAGGCGATCATCGGGAAGACGGGAGCATAGCGAACGAATTTCCTGTCCGGTGCACGCCTCCGACCAGGGATCGCAGCCATCCGCTCTCGCTAGAATCCCGTCTTTCCTCGTCGCGGCTTCCGGCTCTCCCGGCCGATTCCTCGGCCCTCGGAGCCTTCACGTGATCTTCCTCATGATTGTCGCTGTCGGCGCCCTTCTCGCATGGCTCGGGGTCCTGAGCGCGCATGCTGACTCCGGCCGCCCGAGGGCGAAGCGCCGAAAGTTCGAGACGCTCCCAGCGAAGGACCACGGCTTCCAACGCGCGAAGCCCGAATGGGTCCGCAAAGAAGTGCTCCGGCTAGAGGCCCTGATGCCCGAAGGCTCACGCAAGGTTGCCGACACCTTCAACTTCCTCCACGCCCACCGCGGGGAGACTGTCGGCAAGACCTTCGTCGCCGAGCTCGTCAAGACGCATCAGGAAGAGATTCTTCGGCTGCGCCAGACGCTCAAGCATCGCAAGCCACGGAGGGTGCCCAAGAACCTCCTCTGGGCTCTCGATCTCACCTTCCTCCCGGGCCCGGAAGGACCGCGTCCCGTCTTTGGCCTCCTGGACCACGGAAGCCGCCTCTGCCTCTCCCTCACCGCTCTGCGCGATCGTTCTGCGATCGGAATACTTCGTTACCTGCTCGACGCAATCGAGCGCTTCGGCAAGCCCGTGATGCTGCGCACCGACAACGAGCCGATCTTCACTTCACGCCTCTTCCGATTCAGCCTTTGGCTGTTGGGAATTCGCCATCAACGTACCGCCCCGCACTGCCCTTGGCAGAACGGGCGTATCGAGCGCCTCTTCCTCACGCTCAAGGAGAAGATCCTCGATTGGTTCGAAGACGCTGGCGCGCCCGACGACCTCGACGACGATCTCGCCACCGTCCGCGCCTGGTACAACCATTTGCGCCCGCATCAGCACCTCGGCGGCTTGACTCCGGCCGCGACCTGGACGGGAAGGAAGCCTTCGGGTCGCGGCAAGCCTCTCTATCTCTCGTTCTGGAACGGACGGCTCTCTGGCTTTCACTTTCCGACGTAGCTGCCGCTCCGCGGAACGCTTGAAGGGCACTTTCGCGAGTGTCCGCAGGGGAAGTGCGCCGGCTCCTTCAACTGAGCTCGATTCAGTCACGATTGGAGGCGATTCAACGAAGCAAACTGCCTGATTCTCGCCCTCGAGGCCCTCTCCTCGCAGGTAGCGGGCTCGATTTCATCGCCCCGGGCGACTCCTCCGGGTCCGCCGGACGCGCGGACGGGACACCGCTACTTCTCGAGAAACGCCTGCACGAGCCAACCG
Source organism: Thermoanaerobaculia bacterium (assembly GCA_018057705.1). Taxonomy (NCBI): domain Bacteria; kingdom Pseudomonadati; phylum Acidobacteriota; class Thermoanaerobaculia; species Thermoanaerobaculia bacterium. The sequence goes on from JAGPDF010000038.1 coordinate 40,445, forward strand.
AAGACGACGCCAAGCAAGAGCAACGCTATCGAGAAGTAGATCAGCCAAGCCGCAGAATAGCCCGCGAAGGTCAAGATCGCGACCACGGGCCGCCGTCGGCGGCTCGACGCTCTCAAGGAGGCCAAACCTTCGATTAGGAATCCTGGAGTGAAAGCGAGAATCGCGACACCTGATGCGAGGATCAGGAGAATCGAGCTGGCTCGAGCCCCTCCTTCCCAACCTTGGCGCCTCATCACGAGAGTTGCCGCAAGCGCCGCGATTGCAACAAGCACAGGAGCCCAGAGTGCCGAGGCCCGTTTGGAGGCCCTTTCAGGTCCGTGGCGCTTCATGGTTGCGCTCCTCGAACTGAGTCAAAGAACCGCTGAGCATTCTGTGCCGCTGCCTCTGGCGCACGGGCGATGGGCACGAGCAGCGATGCGAAGTCCAGATAGAAAGGCAACGCTGATCGAACTGGCTCCGGGATCGTGCCAATGTCGTGGAAGTCATCTGTAAATCCAACCAGCGACGCGAAGTAGTTGCTCCTCGGGCCCACTTGAAAGTACGCTGGGCCGGATGTGGAAAGGCCCAAGGTGACCGAGTAGCCGTGTCGGCTCTTGGCATTCTTCGCCAGCTGCGACAGCATTCCCCAGGCCTTGTTCCCTCTCACTAGCGACCTGGGAAGCAAGTGAATCACGGAAAGCGGCCAGGCGGCCATGACCGCTCTACCAGCAAGCTCCTGAGGATCACTGACACCATAAGCGAATCCAGCTGTAACTGATCCGCCGAAGCCGCGTTGTGGCACAAAGATGCTCACCGGGTTGAGGCCAGCTTCCGCCGCCAGAGCGACCGAAACCCTTTCGGTCCGCGCATCCAAGTAGATGTCTAGACCACCCCCAAGCGTCCCCCCAATAGCGGACCCGTTGACGCGAAGCGATGCGAGAACTCCATCAGCCTGCTCTGCGAGCCCTGTTGCCTGAAAAAAACCAAGGGTGACCAGCGAACTGAGGACAATGGTAGAAGCAACCGCCAATGAAACTGCCAGGGTCGCATAGCTGTCCAATCCGGACGGGTCGGCGTAGTCTACAGGGTTGTTCAGAGAGTACTTGTACTTGTGGAGGCTGGTCGGTCTCATCAAGTGGCCGAAGAACGTGTCTGCTCCCTCGAACCTGGCTGTTTGGGGGTCCAGCCATCGCGAGCGAAAGTAATCCAGACCCGAAGTTCTGTCTCGCGCCTCTCCTGCGAAGAGGTAGGCATTCGAGTCGTCACTGCTCTGCGCAGCGAGAGCTCCGAACGCTTCGAAGGAATAGCGATCGACCCCGGCTCCTGACTCGTCGCTGACTGCGCGTACGGTCCCGATACCTTCCGCGTGGAAGTGGCGCGGGACCAGCCTGGCAGCGTCGCCGATTGCAGGCCTCAGCGTCGCTAGAAGATCGTCACCTCTAACGTGAAAGGCGGTGAACTCGCCAGTCTCAACTGCCTCCGCAATGACTTGACTGAGCCTCAAACCTCCATTCCAGCTCGTGTGGTGCCATGGGTCAACAAGGTATTCTTCCTGCGCGGGGGGACCAATCAACGAATTGGTTCGCGTTCGAATTCGCGTTCCGTCGACGTCGTAGTCGTGCTCGACGATCGTCCCGCCCACCAGCTCCACCCTCACCAACCGATTCTCGATATTCCAGGTGTACGTCGCCCCGTCCGCCCCGCTCTTCGCGGTCTGATTCCCATTCGCATCCCAGCCGTAGGTGACGGGCCCCGAAATCCCGTTCTCGGTCAGCAGGCGGTCGCGTTCGTCGTAGGTGTAGACCACCGGCTGCGGGGTGCCGTTCTCGGTCTGGCGGAGCTGTTCGAGGCGGTTGCCGACGGGGTCGTAGGCGAACTGGTTTCGCCACGCTGTCGGCGCGTCTGGCGCGGTGCCCTGACGCACGTGCTCGTCGGTCAGGCGGTAGAGGTTGTCGTAGGCGTAGTTGCGGGTGATGCCGTCGTGCTCGACGATCTTGGTTCGGTTGCCGGTCGGGGCTAGCGTGTAGGCGAAGCTCACGAGCGTCGTGCCGGCGTTGTTGACGGTCGAGATGTTGAGCAGCTGGTTCTTGGCGTTGTAGGCGTAGGTCGTTGCCACGCCGTTGGGGAAGAGGAGGCTTTCGCGGTTGCCGTTGGCGTCGTAGTTGTGGTCGTAGACGCCGCCGATCGGGTCGGTCACGGTGTCGAGTCGGTTCAGGTCGTCGTAGGTGTAGCTGGTCGTCAGGGTCTGGCCGGCGACGTTGGCCGTGAGGGCGGTGCGATTGCCCACTGCGTCGTAGGCGTATTCGAGACTCCGGCCGTCGGGATAGGTCAGGCTGGTCACGCGGTCGCGGGTGTCGTAGCCATAGGTCGTTGTTCCACGCGCGTCCGTTGCGGTCAGGCGCCTCCCGGTTGCTGTGTAGGTGAAGCTCACCTGGACGTTGCCGGGATAGATCCGGCGCAGCAGGCGGCTCTGGAGGTCGTAGTCGTAGAGCGTCGTCCGGCCAAGGAAGTCGGTGCGTGAGGTGCGGTTGCCGACGGCGTCGTAGGCGAAGCGCTCCAGAGCCCCGTCGGGGAGGATGCGCTTCGTCTGTCTTCCGACGCTGTCGAATTCGAACCTCGTGACGTGGCCGTTGGCGTCTGTCTGCGAGATGCGGTTGCCGGCTTCGTCGTAGGCGTAGGTGGTGACTTGGTTCAAGGCGTCGGTGACGGTCGTCAGTCTGCCGAGCGCGTCGTAGCCGAACTGGGTGACCTTTCCGGACTCGTCCGTTTCCGAGGTTCTTCTGCCCAGGGCGTCGTAGCCGGTGGTCCGGAAGGAAGCGTCCGGCGCGATCGTCCGGGTCAGGCGATTGCCAGCGTCGTAGACGAAGGCGGTCGTGTTGCCGCGCGGGTCGGTCAGCGCCACCTGGTTGCCGGCCGGGTCGTAGGCGGTAAAGGTAATCTGATTCAGGGCGTCGGTGATCGTCGTCCGGCGGCCGCTGTCGTCGTAGCCGAAGGTCGTGGCGTGGCCGCGGGCGTCGATCGACTGCGAGAGCCTTCCGGCGTCGTCGTAGATCTGCTCGCTGACCGGCACGGTCGGGCTGTCGGAGAGAAAGGTCTTCCGCAGCCTTCCTCCCGGGTCGTACTCGTAGGTGGTCGTGCGGTTCGCACGGTCCGTCGAGCTAGTGCGGCGGTTTTCGGCGTCGTAGCCGGTGAGGTCGAAGGTGCCGTCCGGGTGGTCGGTTCGCGTCTGCCGCCCGAGCTCGTCGTAGGTGAACTCCGTTCTTCTTCCGAGGGCGTCGACCGTCGCCTTCACGTTGCCGAGCGCGTCGTACTCCGTGCGGGTGATGCTGCCGTCGGGTGCGGTCGTCGTGATCGGGCGATTGGCGCTGTCGTAGGTGAAGCGGGTGATCTCCGTCGCCGTGGTGCCGTCGCCGAGCGTTCGGGTGCGCGTCTCCGTCAGGCGGTCGCCGTTGCTGTTGTAGGTCGAGGTCGAGACCTGGCCGAGGGCGTTGGTTTCCCGGGTCATCCGGCCGCGGCTGTCGTACTGGTAGCTCGACAGGTTGCCGAGGGCGTCGAGCTCGGTCA